>NZ_JBMVJB010000010.1:0-67803 GCF_049893425.1 Streptococcus sp. VTCC 12886
CCCTCTTGAAATGAGGAACAAGGCCGTCGCCTAAAATTTTATTATTTCATTGTCCACTTGACAGGGAGCTGTTCAAACAGAGCGATTGGTTTTTGGTGTCTTCTTTACTAGAATGAATGAAACCCGTCACACCCACTTTATTATCCACATCTATCAGTTATTACGTATAAATATGTTAATTCGAGTCACACCACTATAGCCTCTAGTAATCAACTGGATATTTTCACACTTTACAATTTTAAAAAAACCGACATTACTGCCGGTCTTCACTTAATTTTTCTCTCAGTCTGCGCCGATATAAAATCTGCGAAGGGATGAAGTAAAGAAAACTCACAAGAATAATCCAGCGTTTATCCACTCCGCTAAAGAAAATCACTAGAATCAAAATAAATGCAATCGTCAAATAAAAGAAATGATTGGTGAACAATTTTTTCATAACCAGCTTCCATGACTACCTTTCGACATTAGTATATCAAAATAGAGATAGAGAGTACAGACTATTTCTGAAATTCTTACCTGTTTTTTGTATCTAAGATAATGGTAACTGGTCCATCATTGACTAGACTGACCTGCATATCAGCCCCAAAGACACCCACCTCGACTGGTACAAATTCAGACAAGGCCTGATTAAACTCATCATAGAGTTGACTAGCCATAGCAGGAGCTGCCGCTCCTGTAAATGCAGGGCGATTACCTTTTTTTGTATCCGCAAAAAGAGTAAATTGAGAAATGGATAATATCTTGCCTTCCACATCTTGAACAGATTTGTTCATCTTACCTGCCTCATCTGAAAATATCCGCATACTAACGATTTTTCGCACAGCATAATCTAAATCTTCTTGACCATCTTCCGGACCAATACCGACCAAAAGAAGAAGGCCTTGCTTGATCTGCCCATGTACCATATCTTCGATAGTCACACTAGCTTGAGAAACACGTTGTAATACTATTTTCATCTTATCCGTTGGTCCTTTTCACTGAATAAACCTCTGGAACCGACTTAATTTTGTCGACCAAACTTGTCAAGGTTGCCAAATTGGAAATCCCAAAGGATACGTGAATCGTCGCAAATTTCATATCCTTGGTTGGTTGTGCATTAACAGACGAAATGTTTTTGCTAGCATTAGTCAATACTTTCAAAACATCATTGAGAAGTCCCGAGCGATTCAGTCCATAAATATCAATATTGGCCATGTACTCTTTTGTTGAATTATCATCTTCCCAGTCAACATCAATTAAGCGCACATCGTAATTTTCTTGACTCTTAAGGTTCATACAGTTCACACGGTGAACAGCCACCCCACGCCCCTTGGTGATATAACCAACAATTTCATCACCCGGTACTGGATTACAACATTTGGCAATCCGAATCAGCAAGTCAGAAGCGCCCTCGATAACCACACCACCCTCGTGTCGGATTTTTAAACTGTCTTTATTGTCGTGTTTGACCTCTCCACCATTAACCAGTTCATCTGCTACCGCTTTTGCCTTGGCACGTTCGGCCTCACGACGTTCCTTTTCTGTCAAACGATTGAAGATTGACACAGCAGAAACTTCTCCAAAACCGACTGCCGCATAAAGTGCCTCGTCTGTTTTATAGCCGGTCTTTTGCAAAACTTCATCCATGTGACGACGATCTAGATACTGGTTCGGAACGTAGCCATTTTCTTGAAGCAAGCTTTGAAGCATCTCACGTCCTTTGGAAACCGATAATTCCTTATCTTGATTTTTAAAGAACTGCTTGATTTTGTTACGGGCTTTATGGGTTTTTACAAGATTAATCCAGTCACGACTCGGACCAAAGGAATTGGCTGAAGTAATAATTTCTACCTGATCCCCTGTTTTGAGTTTGGTTGTCAGAGGGACCATGCGACCGTTGACTTTAGCACCTGTCGCTCGCTCACCTACCTTGGTATGAATTTCATATGCGAAGTCGATTGGCACAGAGTCCTTAGGCAGTTCCCGTACCGCACCATCAGGAGTGAAGACATAAATTCGTTCTGTAAAAATGTCTTCTTTGACAGAATCTACAAAGGTTTGAGCATCTCCACCAGCACCTTCTTGAAGTTCGATCAAATTATTAATCCAACGCAATTCTTTTTCAGAAGCGGTTGCCTTACCACCACGCTTATAGGCCCAGTGTGCTGCAACCCCGTACTCTGCAACTTGGTGCATCTCTACAGTACGAATTTGAAATTCGATTGGACCTTTAGGCCCATATACAGTCGTATGAATGGATTGGTAACCATTTGCTTTCTGATTTGCGATATAATCTTTAAATCTTCCTGGCATTGGTTTCCACAACTCATGTATGTAACCTAGCATCGCATAAACATCACTTTGAGTATCCATGATACAACGAATAGCAGTCAAATCGTACAACTCATCAAAACGCTTCCTCTTATCATGCATTTTCCTATAAATAGAATAAATATGTTTTGGACGACCATAGATTTGTCCGTGAAGATGGCGTTCCTCTGTATACTCTCGCAGTTTGTTGACGACTTCAGTCACTAATTCCTCACGCTCACGGCGCTTCTCACGCATCATATGCGTAATTTTATAAAATTCAACTTCATTGAGATAGCGGAAAGACATGTCCTCCAATTCCCACTTAATGGAAGAAATACCTAAGCGGTGAGCAAGAGGTGCATAGATTTCCATTGTTTCACGTGAAATACGTTCCTGCTTGTCCTTGCGCAAGTGCTTAAGAGTCCGCATGTTATGTAAGCGGTCAGCGAGTTTAACCAAAATCACCCGCATATCTTGAGACATAGCAATTAGCATATTTCGGTGGTTTTCTGCTAGTTGTTCTTCATGAGATTTATATTCAACCTTACCCAGTTTGGTCACACCGCCGACAATATGGCGGACTTCCGGGCCAAATTCAGCTTCCATCTCATCCAAGGTCACCTCTGTATCTTCAACCACGTCATGTAAGAAACCACATGCAACCGTCACCGCATCTAGCTTGAGACCTGCTAAAATACCTGCCACCTGAATAGGGTGTACAATATAGGGCTCACCTGATTTACGAAATTGTGTTTTGTGCGCTTCTGTAGCAAAATCTAATGCTTTTTTGACAAAGGCAACATCTTCTTCCGGTAAGTAGGTCGCCGTTAAGGCAACCACTTCCTCCCCAGTATAATTTATTTCTTTCATGTCATTACTCTTCCTCTTATATTTCCTACTATTTTACCATTTTCATGAAAAAAGAAAAAGGAATCTAGCACCACTAATACAGATAAAAACTAAGAACCTGTATTCACAAGTGACGTGCTTGTGGATAGGAGATCGTTTTTTCGCTAATCAAGGCTTTTTTTAGGGAACACTGACTGTATTTTGAAAAAAGAACGATGAATAGCTGAAAAACGAGTCTTAGGTGGAAGTACTGAACTTTGAATACAGGTTCTAAGTTACTTTTTCTACTAAAATCAGAAAAAACATTCGACTTTCACTCTGTTTTCATGTTTTTTTTAAACAAAATCACCTAAACGTTCATATTCTGTCTTGAGTTTTTAGTTTTACCCCTGTATAATGATGGTGGAAGATTATTATAAAAAGAAAATGGAGGATTCTCATGAATTTTCGTTTTAGCAAATGTGCTATCGCATTAAGTCTAGCCTTGCTAGCAACTAGTCCTAACTTCGTTCAAGCAGAAGAAGTAGACGGAACACTTGCTAGTACCACAGAAATTGAGCAAGCATCACAAACCTCGGAAGCAGCAGTTAGCTCAACAGAGACAGCAACCAAATCAAGTCAAACAAGCTCTGAGGAAGTTTCATTAGAGGATCAGACGACTCCAACTGAAACAGCAGAAACAACTACAGCAACTGAGACTGTTGCAAGCGCTGAAACTACAACTGAAACTAGCACTCCAGCTAGCGTTGTTGCAACTAGCGACGAGACAACATCTAACCCTACAACCGAAACACGCGCAGCCACGACAGAGACAACAACTCCTGTCGAAGGCCAATCTGTCGATGTCCGTATCCTAGCAACAACGGACCTCCACACTAACTTGGTCAACTACGACTATTACCAAGATAAACCTGCGGAAACACTCGGGTTGGCAAAAACGGCCGTGCTAATTGAAGATGCCAAGGCTGAAAATCCAAACGTCATCCTTGTGGATAACGGTGACACCATCCAAGGAACACCGCTTGGCAATTACAAGTCTCTCATTGATCCGATTGAAGATGGCGAACAACATCCTATGTACACCGCCTTGGATACACTAGGTTTCGATGCCGGCACCCTCGGTAACCATGAGTTCAACTACGGTCTAGACTACCTCCGCAAAGTGATTTCAACAGCTGGCATGCCCCTTCTCAACGCCAATGTTCTCAACCCTACAACCAAAGATTTCATCTACCAACCTTACACTATCGTTGACAAAACCTTTACAGATACAACTGGCAAGGCTGTCAGCCTGAAAGTCGGTATCACAGGAATCGTTCCGCCACAAATCCTCAACTGGGACAAGGCCTATTTGGAAGGTAAGGTCATCGTGCGCGATGCGGTTGAAGCAGTCCGTGACATTGTTCCTGTTATTCGTGAAAATGGCGCAGATATCGTTTTGGTTCTTTCTCACTCGGGTATCGGTGATGACCAGTATGAAATTGGCGAAGAAAATGTCGGTTACCAAATCGCCAGCCTGTCAGGAGTTGATGCGGTGATTACAGGTCACTCCCACGCAGAATTTCCAGGGACAGCTGAAAAACCAAGCTTCTACGCTAAATATACTGGCGTGGACGACACAAATGGTAAAATCAACGGCACCCCTGTCACTATGGCTGGAAAATACGGTGACCACCTTGGTGTGATTGACCTTAACCTGACATATACTGACGGTAAATGGACCACAACTTCTAGCAAGGCTGCCATCCGCAAGATTGATACCAAGTCATCTGTGGCCGACAGCCGCATCATTGACCTGGCTAAAGAAGCCCATACTGAAACCATCAACTACGTCCGCCAGCAAGTCGGTGAAACAACTGCACCAATCAACAGCTTCTTCGCATTAGTGCAAGATGACCCATCTGTTCAAATCGTCAACAATGCCCAAATCTGGTATGCCAAACAGCAACTAGCAGGAACACCTGAAGCTGGCCTACCAATCCTTTCTGCAGCGGCCCCATTTAAGGCTGGAACCCGTGGCGATGCAACAGCCTACACAGACATTCCAGCTGGCCCAATCGCTATCAAAAACGTAGCGGACCTCTACCTCTACGATAACGTAGTTGCCATCTTAAAAATCAACGGTTCCAAACTCAAAGAATGGTTAGAAATGTCCGCAGGTCAGTTCAACCAAATCGATCCAAGCTCTACTGAGCCACAAAACCTGGTCAATACTGACTACCGGACCTACAACTTCGATGTCATTGACGGCGTAACCTATCAATACGACATCACCCAGCCAAACAAGTACGACCGCAACGGTAAGGTGGTTAACGAAACAGCAAGCCGTGTTCGCAACCTTCAGTACAATGGACAGGCTGTTACAGATGAGCAAGAGTTTATCGTGGTGACCAACAACTACCGTGCAAATGGTACCTTCCCAGGTGTCAAAGACGCCTCAGTCAACTACTTACTCAATCTGGAAAACCGCCAAGCTATCATCAACTACATCACCGCTGAAAAGGTCATCAACCCAACAGCAGACAATAACTGGACCTTTACCGATAGCATCAAAGGATTAGACCTCCGCTTCTTGACGGCAGATCGTGCAAAAGACTTGCTAGCGGATCAAGAAGGCCTGGTTTACCTCCAAGCCTCTACTGAAAATGAAGGTTTCGGGGAGTTCCGCTTTGTCTATACCGAGCCAAAAGCAGTGACACCTCCAACTGTTCAAACAGATACCACTGTTCAAACAGATACCAATACGAACATAGCAACTGATCAAACAGGTGTTAAAATCACACTTCCGTCTGGTCAAGTTATTACCCTTCCAGCTGAAAAAACAACAGCACCCGCACCAAAACACAAGCTTACTAGCCCTGCAAAAGCTAGCACAGCCACTTCAACAGCTCAAGCAGGACACAAAACACTCCCAGCTACTGGTGAGGCAAACTCCATGCTCAGTCTTCTTGGCTTCGGCTTGATTGGTTTTGTTGGTGCACTTCGCAAGAAAAAAGAAAACTAAACATAGATATGAAAAGTCGAGAGTTTGGGTCTACCAAGCTCTTGTCTTTTGAAAGGACGACCATGTTTGACACCTTCCCTACTCTACAAGCCGCCTCCTTCCAACTGCGAAAAATCGAGGAAATAGACCTCGAGGACCTTTGGGAAATCTATTCCAATCCCCTTCATTTCCAATACACTCCTAACACATCAACTAAAAGTAAAGAAACCCTTCGCAAACGAATCAGTCATTTCCAACGTGATTTTAATAAGAAAAAAAGGTTGTTTTTAGGACTAGAATTTCAAGGAAAATTGATTGGCGTCTTGGAAGTTTTCGACTACAAAAAACGAACTGCGTCGGTGACTATTGGCTACCGTCTTCATCATGCTTTCTGGAATCAAGGTCTGGCTAGCCGAGCAGTCAGTCTGCTCTGCCGTTTCCTACTAGAAGAATGCCCGATAACAACAATCGTCGCCTTTGTCCTGCCAGAAAACTATGCTTCTCAGCAGGTACTCCTGAAAAATGGTTTTCAACAGATCGGGCAAGTCGAGGAGGTCTGGAAGGGCTTGGGGCAGGTCAGCCTCTTGCAATTTGAACGAAAACAGTAAAAACCAGGGGAATCCTGGTTTTCTTATGCAAAACAGCTCCAAATCACCGCAATGAGAATAGCTGGCAACATATTGGCCACGCGGATTTTTCGATCCCAAACAATATTAACTCCGACACAAAAAATAAGAACTGACCCTATTAGAGAAAGGTTCGCAAGTGCTTGCTCCGTCATAATCGGTTCAATCAAATGTGCCAAAATCGTTACCGAGCCCTGGAAAAAGAAGACGGGTACGGCCGAAAACCCTGCTCCCTTACCTAAACTAGAAGTCATAATCAAAATAATTATAAAATCCAAAATGCTTTTAATAGCTAATAATCGGTAATCTCCCGTCAAACCATCTTGAATAGAACCAATAATGGCCATAGCTCCAATACAAACAGTCAAGGAAGCTGTCAAAAAGGCATCTAAAAACTGAGAATCTTGACTATTTCCCGATTTTTCACGGAGCCAAACACCAAGTTGCTCAAACCAACCTTCGATATGGAGTACTTCCCCCACCAAAGTTCCTAACGCCAAACTAATGACCAGAAGCATACTATTCTGACTTGTGATCTGACCATCTACAACTGTCAGTAACCCCTCTAAACTACCAGAAATCCCCAGAAATAGAACAGCAACACCACTCGCCATCGTCAACCCCGACTGATGGCGTTCTTTTAGTAAATGCCCAAACCAAGACCCTAGCAAACCTGCTAGGGCAATGGCCAAGGTATTGATAATCGTTCCTAAAGCAAACATACACTACCTCAACAACTCCGTCGCGTAGCTAATGGCAGAAAGGGCGTAGAGTGGAGCCGTCTCCGCTCGTAAGATACGAGGACCAAGACCTGTCTTGACCGCTCCTGCTCCTTCAAATGCGGCTACTTCCTCAGGCGATACGCCACCTTCTGGACCGACAATGACAAGGACTGATTGACCAGTTTCTAAACCAGATAAGGCCTTCACTAGATTGGCTTGTTCGCCCGCTTTTGCAGCCTCTTCGTAGGCTAAGATAATCTGGTCAAATCCTGTCAACTGAGCTAGGAAATCCGTTTTTTTCTCGAACAAGCGAATTGCTGGAATGCGATTGCGTTTGCTTTGTTCGGCTGCACCTTGGGCGATTTTTTCTAGCTTCTCTACTTTTTTGCCTAATTTTTTACCATCCCATTTGACCACTGACCAGTCAGCTGGAAAGGCCCAGAGGGCTATCATGCCTAATTCCGTTGCCTTTTGGGCGACAAATTCGAGCTTATCTCCCTTGGGGAAGCCCATGGCAATAGTGACGGAAACGGGTAATTCGACATTGTCTGCCAGTTCTTCGATGATTTCAACCGATTGGCTTTGGCTGTCCACTACCCGTGCCAAGCGTTTAATCCCGTCGTCAAAGACTAGGACAATCTGTTCATCTGCCTGCAAGCGCATGACAGAAAACATATGCTTGGCAGTGTCCTTATCCTTAATCTGGAAAATGCCCTGCGGTGCTCTGCCATTGACAAAATACTGCTGCATCCTAGCCTCCAATCACACCTGAGCGGTCCGCCGTTTTCTTGAAGATACAGCAATTCCACTCACCTTGAATCATGTGGGTCTCAAGAAAGAATCCAGCCGCCTCCGCAGATGCTCGCACCATGTCCCACTTTTCCGCTATGATACCGCTCATAATTAGGTAGCCCTCGTCCTTGACCAGACGGTAGGCATCCTCCGTCAGATGGATGAGAATATCCGCCAAGATGTTGGCAACGATGACTTCTGCTTCAATATCAACGCCACGAAGCAGGTCGCCTGCCGCGACATGGATGTTGCTGGTGTGGGCATTGAGGTCAATGTTTTCCTGGGCCACACGCACCGCCACCTCGTCCAAGTCATAGGCGTAAATCTCCTTGGCACCCAAGAGAGAACTTGCAATGGAGAGAACACCTGAGCCTGTGCCGACGTCAATGACCGTTTCGCCACCACGAAGGACCTGAGAAAGAGCAAAGAGGCTCATCTTGGTCGTCGGGTGGGTACCCGTACCGAAAGCCATGCCTGGATCCAAGCGGATAATTTTCTCACCTGCTGTCGCCTCGTAGTCTGTCCAAGATGGCACAATGGTCAAATCATGGGTAATGCGCGCTGGTTCATAGTATTTCTTCCAGTTGTCCGCCCAGTCTTCCTCTGCCAGTTCCTGACTTTCTAGACTGACCTGACCAATCTCCAAGCCAAAGCCTGTCAAATCCGCCAAGCGAGTCGCCAAGTCTGCCTTAACTTCCTCAATATCTACAGTATCAGGATAATAGGCCGTAATCGCAATCATATCTGACTGCTCCACTTCGGGATAGAGTTCACCAAAACGGTCCTCCTGTCCCACATAGTCAGCCGAGTCGCTAATGGCCACTCCCTGACTGCCCGTTTCAATCATGAGATTTGAAACTGCCTCTTCTGCATCACGATGCACGTGAACCGTTAATTCTTGCCATGAGTTCATGTTTGTTGTTCCTTTTCTTTTCTATGCGTCAATCACTGTATTATTGTACCGATTTCTAGCCTTTTTTACAAGTTAATGTTGCGCGATGGAGCCCTAATAATACTTTTTCGAAAATTTTCTAATCGCACTGCGAATAAACATGTGTAGGAAGGTTTGAGACGGCGGTTCCAAGTTTCTGAACGGAGGTGATGCCCATGAAAGTGGACAGCAAATCTGCTAGAAAGGCTAGCCCATGCCAGATGGTAAGTAAACTTACTCATCTGGCAACGACAAATCCTATAAGATTTGTCTAAGGCACGCACTAGCTCGAGTTTTGAAAAATATCGTTTCAAAACTCTCACGTCGGAGAACTCTGGATTTATATTTATCAGGTCTACTTGTTGAAATGCTGAGCTTGATAATCGTCATCATTTTAGCTATTCGAGATAAAAAATAACCGTCAGCAAACTTTGACACAGTTCTGACGGTTATTTAATCTAACGAACTGAACCACCGTTTGGCGATCCTACAAGGCGTTGAGTTACCGCTCAACGCTTTTTTTATTTTTAGAATAGCAAACTTTCACAATAAAGTTAAGTATTGCTCAGGTTTGATCGACTGTCGTTTTGCCATCCACCCGCTCCTGTAAATAATCCCGCAAGCGAGCTTGGAGCTGTGGGATAACCTGCTCATGCTCTAAAAATTCGGAAACGGTCATCATCTGATAGCCCTGCCCCTCATCGCCAAAAACAATCTCATCCACTTGCTCTTGCCTTATTCTTCCAACCATAAACACCGATTGTTTGGTCGGCTTTGTCACACTGGGATAGGCTTTCTGCCACAGAATAGCTGTCTCGTCAATGCGAATGCCTAGCTCTTCCACGATTTCACGTTGCAGACATTCGAAGGCTGTCTCACCATTCTCCCTTCCACCACCCGGCAAATCCCAGTGATTTGGATAGGGAATGGTCGGTTTATCATCCCGCAAAATCGTCAGCACCTTGTCGTCACAGAGCAGGGCGACCTTGCTTCCAATAAAATCCAATGCTTGTTCGACAACGACCATCATTTCATCCTTTCTTCAGCAGCTAAATCGCCTAATACCTCGGATATGGGTAAAATTCCCCTTCCAGCAATTCTGCTCTGCCTTTTTCAAAAGCCTCTCCGTCCCAAGAAATCGCAAAATCTTGGGCTTCTGGGTCCGCCAAAAAGTCCATGAGGTCATCTAAACCTTGGTCGGCGGTATCTTTGAGAAAACCTGCGAAGTAGGTCAGAAACTCCGCTGAAAAGCCCTTCTTGGCGTCAAATGGCAGAGCGACCAGGTAGTCTTCCTCGTCAAAGCGAGACTTGCCCTGGTTATAGAAAAGGACATACTCCTCCAAGAAAATATCCTCAGAAGACGCATTGCCTTCGTCATCCACCGTTTCAATCCCAGCCGCATTTTGTGCTTCCAAGATGAAAGCCAACTCAACTGCGTGGTTTTTCTTGTCCCAGTTAAGCTCGTAATCGTAGGTAAAATGTTTGTCCAGTGCCGCTTCCAGCACATCTAAAAATCCTTGGTTCGCCATTCTATTTCCTCTTTTCTATAAATTCCAATAAATTTATTTCTCGACCGTATTTGACGGAAGCCCGCTCGTCTTTCTCCAAAATAGACTTGGTTAAATCTAGTTGATTCACCGCTGCCAAGGCTACAGCATAGTGAATAACGTCAGCTAATTCTTCTGCCAAACAAGCAGAGCTGTCTTCTTCGCCGTCCATCATCTTGCGGCCTGCACGCTTGTTCAACAGCTCTGCCACTTCACCAATTTCTTCCACTAATTTCATAAAGAGACTTTGCTCGGGAACTGTCGTCCCATAGTGGTCACGCAAGTATTCTTCCAAAACACTCACCGTCAACTCCACCATCTTCGTTTCTCTCCAAATCTTAAAATTGTAGTATAATGATTATACCATAAATACACTGAAAGGAAGCCTATGCCAGCCAATCTCGCCCTTCGTATGAGGCCCAAATCCATTGATGAAGTCATCGGTCAGGAACACCTGGTCGGTCCTGGAAGGATTATCCGTCGCATGATTGATGCCAATATGCTGTCGTCCATGATTCTCTACGGTCCGCCAGGGATTGGCAAGACCTCGATTGCGTCCGCAATCGCTGGTACGACCAAGTATGCCTTTCGAACCTTTAATGCCACGACGGACAACCAAAAGCGCCTCCAGGAAATCGCTGAAGAAGCTAAGTTTTCCGGTGGTTTGGTTCTCCTGCTCGATGAAATCCACCGCCTCAACAAGACCAAACAGGACTTCCTGCTTCCTCTCTTGGAAAATGGCAATATCATCATGATTGGGGCAACGACGGAAAATCCCTTCTTCTCAATTCTGCCTGCCATTCGTAGTCGGGTGCAGATTTTTGAATTGCAGCCTTTACAAACCAGCCACATCCGACAAGCCTTGGAACTGGCTCTGACAGACAGCGAACGTGGATTTGACTTCCCTGTCACCATTGAACCGGAGGCTCTGGACTTCCTAGCCAATGCTACCAACGGTGACCTGCGAGCTGCCTATAATTCGCTAGAATTGGCTGTGCTTTCGACCAAGGAAAGTGACGACGGTAGTCGCCACATTGATCTGGATGCCGTGGAAAATAGCCTGCAAAAGTCCTACATCAGCATGGACAAGAACGGCGATGCCCACTACGATATTCTCTCAGCCCTGCAAAAATCCATTCGAGGCAGCGATGTCAATGCCAGCCTCCACTACGCCGCCCGTTTGATTGAGGCAGAGGACCTGCCTAGTCTGGCTCGTCGCTTGACGGTCATTGCCTATGAAGACATCGGCTTGGCCAATCCAGAGGCACAAATCCATACGGTGACCGCCCTTGAAGCTGCCCAGAAAATTGGTTTTCCAGAAGCACGGATTATGATTGCCAACGTGGTCGTTGATTTGGCTCTCTCACCTAAGTCTAATTCTGCCTATCAGGCTATGGATGCAGCTCTGGCTGATTTGCGGAAAAACGGTCATCTGCCTATTCCAAATCACCTGCGAGACGGTCATTATGCTGGAAGTAAGGAGCTGGGAAATGCCATTGGCTACCAGTATCCGCATGCCTATCCTGAAAAATGGGTGGACCAGCAATACCTGCCCGATAAGTTACTTCATGCGGACTACTTTACCGCCAATGACACCGGTAAATACGAGCGTGCCTTGGGTATGACCCAAGAAAAGATAAAAAATTTGAAAAAAAATAATAGATGAAACCTTGATAACACAAGGTTTTTAACCAATAATATTTTGGTGGCGCTTACATATTTTGATTTTTTCTCTTGATTTTTCTAAAAAAAGTGGTAAGATTAGATTATAGATAAGAACTGCTGTGGTATACGAATCCATACCTATGTGTTGACCGACTATTTTTGTATTATTAGGGAGACAAAGATCTTCTGACAGTATGCAAGCTGGCGCACCCAGAAGCAACTAAGTCAGAAACGTGTCACCCACCTGCTTCTAGCGTGCGGGATCAATACAAATCATGGATAACCGGTACCAATACAGCATTTTTATTTTTTTATCCTTCCTTAGCTCAGCTGGCAGAGCAGCGGACTCTTAATCCGTGGGTCGTAGGTTCGATCCCTACAGGGAGGATTAGTTGATATGTGGGAAACCACCTGTCCGAAGGGGCAGGTGGTTCCTTGCGTAAAAAACAAAAATTCAGTCACAAAGAATCGATATTCCTTCATTCAAAGTAAATATGTAATTAATTTAGATGAATCACCTTGTTTCTTTTAGCAATCGGAGGCTGGGCTTTTGGGAGAGCTCGTCAGTAGAGCGCATCCGTTTTGTCTTTGATTATTAAAATCAATAAGTCGTAAACCAAAAGCCCTTGCTAAGATTCTTCACTTAGCGAGGGCTTCTTGTTCATTTTTATTATTCAATGGAGAAACTGTCATAGACATCTCACATAGCCTATCATGGTATTTTACACGTCTTAAGTTGATAGAAAAAATGCATACTACCCAGTCTTGACCTAGCTTATTTAAAATCTGCTAAATAGTCTTGCAAATCACGAATCATTTGTTTTCGGCCACTAAAACTCTGCCCTGCTATCAATTTTTCGTATTGCTCTAGTTGTTCTGAATTTAACTGTTGCCGATAAGACTGTAACATATCTTGCAGAAGAATAAATTCATCGTTAACCAGTCCAGGTGATTTCACAACATGGGATAGGTCATGGATGTCTTCATGTGCCATTCTGTCAAATTTTCTTTTGTAACTTTCTTGCTTGCGTATAACATCCTTTATATGATTTCTAAATTTTACTTTAAAATATACATATAATTTTTCTTTATCTTCATATAACTGGGGTTGTTTTTCTAATAATTCATATAATACCATCATTCCTTCTTGATCCCAGTCTGACTTTTCCCATAACTTGATATAAAATTCTTGACGAGCCTTATGTACAATACCACTAACCTTTGCGTAAGTTTGTTCAAATTTCATAAACTATTAACCTCTTAATTTTTTTCTTAATTCATTGGCTATAGTTTATCGAAAACAAGCAATACTTTACATGACATTTATGTCCTCTTTTTAGAGAATGTGGTCATTTTGCTCTCATCATTCAAGCAACGCGAATATACATTTGGATAAATAAAAAAAGGCCAAATAGAACTTATCTATTTAGCTATTCTTCAAATGAAATGATCATTTGCGGCCATTTCTGATCCCAGTTCTTCTTAGAAGCTCTCGTTTTATACAGCTGCATACGGTTTTTGTCCGCTAAAAAATGAGGGGTAGGCTGTACTCTATATCGATAGATATCCTCCATTCCAAATGGGGCGAACAGTTCCATGTTTCCCTCTTTTAGCAGTCGTACACCAACAGCTGTACATCTTTCTGGAAATTTTTCAATTGCATCTTTTGATGACTGGTAAGGAAGACTGTTCGGACTGTGAATATGCATAAAGACCTGATTTTTTAATTCCCATTTATATTCTGGATACATATAATGCAAATGGTTCTCTATTTCTAAAGTTTTCTCATAGGATATTCCTTCGTCAAAGAATACAATATCAACATCAGTTGTCTTATCAAAATGGTATTGATTCCAGATGAAATTACGAATCGTCCCAGCACATAGCCAAGAATCTTTTAAATCAAGTTCCCTAACGATTTCCAAAATCCTAATGATATCTGAGTTTGCTCTCAAATACTTTTCCAGTTCTCCACTCATCTCATTCCCCAGCTTAACAAAACTTTGTAGTACAAACGTTTTCCAGAAGGGAGGTTCTAGTTCTTCAGAGCAGAATCCTCGATTAAACCAACTAGAAATACCACTCTTCTATTTTCGGTCTCAGACTGAGACAGTCTCTTCCTAGACTGTTTCTTTCCACTGGACCTTAATTCGCTCTCTAGTTTTCAGGCTCATGATAAAAAGGTCCACTGGACCTTTGTTTTCGCTTTTCAAATTTGGGGCTCAAAGATAAAAAGGTCCACTGGACCTTTTTATTCCTCTTCCATAAAGCTGTTGAAAACTTCTTCAATCATATCCCATTCTGCTGTTGCATCTTCTGGAATTGGTTGCAAGTCTCCTTCTGTGCCGTTCTCATTTTCAATGTATGAGTAGGCTTGGATTTCAACTTCTCCGTTCTCATCTTCTTCTGCACTAGCAGGAATCAGGAGGACGTAGTTCTTTCCAAATTCTTCCTGACCGTCAATTGTCAACAAGATTTCAAAAAGTGTTTCATTACCTTGATCGTCTACTAAAGTAATCAATTCAGGTTCGTCGTGATTATGGTCATGTTCATGATCGTGATGGTGTGCCATAGGTGTCTCCTTTAAAATGTTCTATCTAAATAATTTTGCAAAATCAGCTGAGCTGCTAATTTGTCAATAACTTTTTTACGTTTTCCTCGACTAATGTCTGCTTGTTCAATTAGCATTCGCTCTGCTGCAACAGTTGTCAACCGTTCGTCCTGATATTCTACTGGAAGTTTGTATCGCTCAGTTAATAAATCACCGTAAGCTTGACTAGCTTCTACTCGAGGGCCACTTGTATTGTTCATATTCTTTGGTAAGCCAACAACAAACTGATCAACCTTGTATTGTTCAACAAGCTCTGTCAAACGTTCCAAGCCAAATTCACCCTTGTCTTCATCAATCGGAATGATTTCCAAACCTTGAGCTGTAAAACCTAATGGATCTGAAATAGCGACCCCTACAGTTTTAGAACCAACATCTAATCCCATTATTCTCATTAAAGGTCTATCCCATTCCCTTTCAGGTAATAGCGTACCAATTCTTCAATGATTTCATCACGTTCATGCTTACGAATCTGGTTACGCGCGTCATTATAACGCGGAATATAAGCAGGGTCCCCGCTCAATACATAACCGATGATTTGGTTAATTGGATTATAGCCCTTCTCTTCCAAAGAACGATAAACACTAATCAATGTTTTGTTGATTTCCTGCTTATCGGTATCATCGAGACGGAAACGGACAGTTTCTTCCGTGAATCCCATACTTACACCTTCTTTCATTTTATGGTCTAGTCATTATACCATATTTAGACATTTTTCTCAAATAAATAAACGAAGAGAACCCTTTATTTTAGAGCTCTCTCAACACAATTTATAAAGCTGCTCTCATGCGGGCCTGTGCATTCTCAACATTTCTTACAGAGCGAGGTAAAAATGCACGAATATCATCTTCCTTATAGCCAACTTGAAGTCTTTTCTCATCAATTAATATTGGACTTTTTAAAATGCGAGGATTAGAGGTAATCAAATCGATTACTTCGTTCACACTTAACTCCTCGATATCAAAGTCTAAACTTTTTGCATAACGATTTTTCGATGAAACAATGCTTGCAATCCCATTTTCAGTCTTTGTTAAGATGTTAAGAATTTCTTCTTTTGTAATTGGCTCTTTTCCCAAATTGTGTTCATTATAGGATAGTTGATGTGCATTCAACCAATTCTTTGCTTTTTTACAAGAGGTACAACTAGATACTGTATAAATTTTTATCATGTAGTCACTCCTTTGCTTCATTTTATTAAACACATTATATTACATTATACCATATAAATACTCAGTCTGTAGACCTATTTTTTAGAAAAACTCAAAATTTATTGGCGAAAATTCGGAAATCCCAACTAAAATTCCTCAAAATATACGTTTCTTTCGTGGATATTCTCCAAAAAAAGAAAAAAGGGAGAAATCTTTCCCTCCCATTTCAACATCTTAATCTTCTAACTCAATCCCACCATCTAGATCAAGTACAACATCTTGTATATCTTCAACAGCAATCGTCTTTTCTTCTGCTTCCACTACTTCTTGTTCTTCATCCGCTTCAATCAAACCATAGTGAATACGAATCTTACGGTCGATTTCATCAAAGATTGCTGGATTGTCTGCCAAGAATTTCTTAGCATTTTCAGAGCCTTGTCCGATTTTTTCTCCATTATAAGAATACCAGGCACCTGCTTTTTGAATAATACCAAGGTTGCTACCGATCTCGATTAATTCACCTGTGCGAGAAATTCCCTCTCCATACATGATTTCAACGATAGCTTCCTTAAACGGAGGAGCCACCTTATTCTTCACAATCTTGACCTTGGTTTCCTTACCAACGTTTTGATCTTTTTGATCACCAGTACCTTTGATCTGCGTATTTCCGCGGACATCCATACGAACAGATGCATAGAACTTAAGGGCACGTCCACCAGGTGTTGTTTCAGGGTTACCAAACATCACCCCAACTTTTTCACGTAACTGGTTGATAAAGATAGCAATTGTCTTGGTCTTGTTGATAGAAGCTGACAACTTACGCATAGCCTGACTCATCATGCGTGCTTGCAAACCTACGTGACTATCACCAATATCACCATCAATTTCTGCACGAGGTACAAGGGCTGCTACAGAGTCAACGACAACTAAGTCAACCGCGCCAGAGTCAATCAACTTACCTGCAATCTCAAGACCTTGTTCACCTGAGTCTGGTTGCGACAAAAGTAATTCATCAATATTTACCCCTAGGGCTGCTGCATAGGCTGGATCCAAAGCATGTTCTGCATCAATAAAGGCTGCAATTCCACCTTCTTTCTGCGCTTGAGCCACAGCATGAAGAGCAACTGTTGTCTTACCGGAACTTTCTGGACCATAAATTTCAATGATACGCCCTTTGGGATAACCACCTGCCCCAAGCGCAATATCAATAGACAGACTTCCTGAGCTCATAACTTGAACCTTTTGCTCTGCACGTTCACCGAGACGCATGACAGCTCCCTTACCAAAATCTTTTTCAATAGATTTCAGTGCATCATCCAGCGCTTTTTTACGTTCATCTCCAAATTTTTTTGTAATATCTTCTAGTTTTTTTCCTGGTTTCTTAGCCAATGATTTTCTCCTCTTTTCTTAGTCAAACTATTATAGCAAATATCTGCTATTTCACAAAGTGTTTCGTACAAAATCTAACGCCTGTAAACAAGCAAGTTGACGAAGGTATTGCCATGAATAACCTCCTAAATCTACCTCTTTTTTGTAAATACCCGAGGTACTGGCCAAGGCTAGATATACTTTAGCAAGTACGTTGTCTACTGTTGATTCTGGTTTGACTGCCACCGACACAACTAGCCCTAAATCAGCTTGTAGTTCCTCCCGAATGCGACTTGCTTCTTCTGATAGCCCGCCCGATTCTGTCCCTAGCTGACCGATGATTTTTCCTCCACTATAATACGGCTGACCAGCCAAAGCCAGACTCAATTCTGCTTGTAATAAACCACCTGTTCCATTCTCTAGGATGCCCAAAGATTGTTTCTCTTCCTCTAAAAGAGTCGCTACGGTTTTAACCAAACTATTATCATCCCCATATGCATAGAAAAAATCTCTCAAATGGTCACGTTGCAATATCTCTTCTTCCAACTGATTCAAACGAACGTTCGCTTCTTCCTGGCTATCTGCCTTTGTAGATAAACGAAGCGTCACCTCTCCAACTTTTGCATAAGGCGCAAGAGTCGGGTCTGTCTGCTTGTCAATC
The DNA here is from genome assembly GCF_049893425.1 of Streptococcus sp. VTCC 12886. Classification (NCBI taxonomy): domain Bacteria; kingdom Bacillati; phylum Bacillota; class Bacilli; order Lactobacillales; family Streptococcaceae; genus Streptococcus; species Streptococcus sp. VTCC 12886. The sequence continues at coordinate 18,193 of NZ_JBMVJB010000010.1, forward strand.
AAATCCGCTAAAACAGTCACCAACTGGCTTTCACCTATTCCAAAAAAACGTAGGACACGCGAGTAAAGTTGTTGCTGAGATTGAGTCAAAAAAGGTAACAGACTCTCAGAAAACATGGCCTTGAGTTCACTTGGTGGGCCAGGCAAAACAATATAGGTCACACCATCTTGCTCAATCATACCACCTACAGCTAAACCAGCTGGGTTCTGTAGCGCCTGACTTCCCTCCACAATCTGTGCTTGACGCTCATTATTAGGTGTGCGAACACGACCTGGTCGACTAGCAAAAAAACGGTCTAATTTTGCCATCGCTAGTTCGTCAACAACCAACTCTTTTTGCAAAAATGTCGCTAAAGTTTGCTTGGTCAAGTCGTCTTCAGTAGGACCTAAACCACCACATAAAATGACCAGATCACTTCGTTTACTTGCAATTTCAAGTACAGACAATAGTCGCTGTTCATTATCACCTACAGCAGTGTGGAAGTATACATCGATACCTAGCTCTGCACATTTTTCTGACAAGAATTGAGCATTCGTATTCACAATTTGACCTGTCAATATTTCTGTTCCAACAGCAATTAATTCTGCTTTCATGTTCCTCCCCTAACTAAGATACGATTGCTCGCTCATCTAATTAATTCGTAATTTCTTTCCAATTTCACAGGTTTCTTCATGGTCATTTAGAAGACCTGCAGCCTGCAAATAGGAGTAAATACAGACAGGCCCTAGAAACTTGAAACCTCGTTTCTTCAAATCTTTTGAAATCCGCTCAGACAAGTCGTTCTTGGTCGGCAATTCTCGGAAGGACTTGACAGGGTTGTCAATTGTTGCACCGTTCACCCATTCCCAAAGGTACGTATCGAACGTACCGAATTCCTCCTGTACTTGAAGAAAAGCCTGGGCATTGGCGCGGGTAGCGTACAACTTTGCCTTGTGACGGATGATATGTGGATTATCCAAAAGTGCATCCAAATCTTCATCGGTCATTGTTGCAACCTTTTGAATATTATAGTTGAAAAATGCGGAGCGAAAAGCCTGCCGTTTGTTGAGAACAATTTCCCAGGAAAGTCCAGCTTGGTAGGATTCCAAGCAAAGCAACTCAAACAAAGACTGCTCATCGTGAAGTGGCTTGCCCCATTCTTCATCATGGTAAGTAATATAAAGTGGATTATTTAGATTAACCCAAGTACAACGGGACATAGAAACTCCTTTTCACATACGGTTTACTTAATATAGTCGAATGAATTAGCTTTCAGACAAGGAACTGAGGCGCAGGCTGTACTAGAGTACGGCAAGGCGAAAGTGACGATGTATCAAAGCTAATTAAAATGACTATACTTTTAGCTACTTAATTCAGCAACCATCATACTGGTACGGTAATTGAACACGGCTACGATACTTTGCAAAAAGATAAAGACTTCCTAGATGCTAAAGCCTCTGCGTCAGCTTTTCTATTTTCTCTTTGTCCTTTACGTCCTTTGTATCTGGACACGACATGAGCCGCAAAAATCGATATTATTTTTGTGGCGAATTAGTAAGGTACCTAGGCAAGTCGCAAATAGCGATTGCCGTAGTATGATGAGTTACTTTAGTAACCATCATACTGGTACGTTAGTTGAACACGGCTACGATACTTTGCAAAATTGTCAAACTGAATCCTAAATATCACCGAATAACGCAGTTGACATCTGGTAAAAGGCTTCGTCAAAACTCGCCTTTTACCTAGTTGTCATTGCGGAGGTCTCACAACGAAATTTCTAACAAAATTTCTGTTCGGCCGTCTATTTTGCTTTGTATCGCTTAACGCCTTAGTATCCTATTACTTCATCAGCATTTTAAGGGCTGACTTGATGTAGTTTTCTGCGGTGTCGTTGGTGCCTTCAAAGAATTTCTTGATTTTCTTGAGTTCGGCTGGTCGGTAACCAAGAGCTTCCATGGCTTCCATGGCTTCTTCGAGGGCGATATTTTCACTGGATGGTGCTACTTGTTGAACAGGACCCGCTTCTTCGCTCATGACAAACTTGCCTTCCAAGTCCAAAATCATCTGTTGGGCTGTTTTCTTGCCAATCTTTGGAAACTTGGTCAGGTAGGTAATATTTTTCTGCTCAATGGCACGAACAAGTCCATCATTATCATCAACAGCAATAATAGCCAGAGCCGTTGTTGGACCAATACCTGATACTGAAATCAGACTCAGAAAGACGGATTTTTCATTCTCTGTAGCAAACCCGTAGAGCAAATGAGCATCTTCACGAATCACCTGATGAGTATAGACCGTCACTTCTTGCTGGACTTGTCCTGAATAGGCGTAGGGATTAGCAACCTGCAAGATATAGCCTACTCCATGCGCTTCCACCACAATATATTTTGCAGTTATTTTCGTTAAAATTCCTTTGATATAGTCGTACATATGATTCCTTTACTAATGTGTCAACTTTTTGTTAATATTTATACTCAATAAAAATCGAAAACGATTAGCTCCAAAGGTTTGGGAAACCTTTGGAGCTTGGAGATTGAACGAACGAAGTTCGTTTCTCCAAGAGCAGATAGGCCCTTACTACTTTCGCGTTTTAAGATAGCAGGCTGTAAAGCTCACAGGAGCTTTACACTCATCAAATCAAGTCAATAAGGTCTGATGTTAATATTCGAAGAGTGTTAATACTTGCCCAATTCTCGCAAACTCGTGTGATTTTCCTGAATGCGACGGAACATTTTTTCCATATCCGATTTGCTAAAATGCACTAAAACTGGACGACCGTGCGGGCAGTTATAGGGGTTTTGGCAGTAAGACAATTGTCTCAATAAATCACGCGCCGAATAATCATCCAAAGCATGGTTGGCCTTGATTGACCGTTTACAAGACATCATGATAGCCAGTTCTGCCCGATACTGCATGATTGACACCTGATCCGTCAAGAGCAACATGTCACACATCTCATAGATGCCAGACTCAATCTCCTCTTCCTTCATCCAAATAGGATGTTCACGCAGAATAAATTGATTAGCTCCATATTCTTCTAAGTTGACACCAACTTGACGAAGAGCATCCATTTTGTGGACAAGGTTAAGGGCATCATTCTGCGGAAATTCAAAAATATACGGCACCAATAACTGTTGAGCTGAATTGTCAACCTGTCCAATTTTCTCACGATAGTATTCGTATTTGACCCGTTCTTGTGCAGCATGCTGGTCAATGATATAAAGTCCTGTCTTACCTTGCGCAAATAAATACGTCCCATGCATTTGACCAAAATATTCTAACTCTGGAAATGTCGAGGTTTCCTCCTGGTCTAATTTATGTGCCAGTTTTGCCAATTCTTTTGCACTTAGATTAGGATGCTCCTGATCTTCTGATTCCACCGACTGACGTTCTGCAAATTGAACAGATGTAGGTCTATTTTCGACAGGCGACTCAACAATCTCTTGCCTATCCTCTTCGAGAGGTTTGACATCCTCAGCGACCACGTCTGGTTTTAAGAAGAAGTCTTGCTTAATCGTATCATAATAGATTTTTGCTTCTTTGAGTGGTAAGGTGCCTTGCTCTGCTTTTACTTTTGGTCGAGTACTTGACTGAGCTAAATTCTCAAGAGCATCTGGTATCAAGTCCTGCTCTTTAAGCGCTTGACTAATCGCCTCTCGAATCAAGGTCATGAGTTCTTTTTCCTTGGAGATACGAACTTCCTGCTTGGTCGGATGCACATTGACATCAGCAAGATAAGGGTCAATTTCTATAGAAATGACTGCCAGCGGAAAGCGTCCAACCATCAACTTACTGCCATAACCTTCCAAAATCGCTCGATTAAGCAAAAAATTCTTGATATAGCGACCATTGATGAAAATGGAAATGTAGTTGCGGTTGGCACGAGTCAACTCTGGCAAAGAAACATAACCTGAAATCTGAAAATCCAGATCTTCTGCCTCAATTTCAACCATTTTTTTGGCAGAAGCAATCCCGTAGATCCCTGAAATTGCCTGACGAAGTTTCCCTGTCCCTGCAGTTCTAATTAATTCTCGTCCTTCGTTTACTAAGGCAAAAGCTATTTCCGGATGAGCTAGACTCAATCGATTTACAACATCAACAATATGTGATAATTCAGCCTGTTGACTGCGAACGTATTTGAGACGAGCAGGGGTATTGTAAAATAATTCTGAAACTGTAATCTGTGTGCCAACCGGACGACTAACTGGCTCCTCTTTCTCGATGACACCACCTTTGGCCTCTAATCGTAGACCATGCGAATGATTTGCAGTTGCAGTCTCAATAACCATCTGACTGACAGAAGCAATGGAAGGAAGAGCTTCTCCACGAAAACCGAGGGTGCGAATACGAAACAAATCCGATTGACTTTTTATCTTACTGGTGGCGTGACGGCGGAGGGCAAGCGCTACTTCATCAGGGGCAATTCCCTCACCGTTATCCGTGATTTGAATCATTTTAAGGCCAGCCTCTTCAACACTAATTTCAATCTGACTAGCCCCTGCGTCAATAGAGTTTTCCACCAACTCCTTAACCACACTGGCTGGTCGCTCAATGACCTCACCAGCCGCAATCTGGTTGGCTAGTATTTCTGGTAGTTCAATAATATGTGACATCATTTCTCCTACATTCTTTTGATAATTTTTCCTGAGTACTTATTTTTCCATTATATCACATATCCACTTTCCCTCCTTTTCCCAGATAAGCTAAAGAAAAAATGACTGCCTGAGCAATCATTCATTCTTTTGATAAATAATAAAATGGTCTGTTGTTTGAATAGCTTTATATTGAGATTCGAGAATTGTTTTCACCTTGTCTAACATGGAAATATACTTATTTACAACCACGTATTTTGCTTCACTCTTATTTAAGTCGTATATCAAACTATTCACATTTTCATCTGTATTTAGAAATGGCTCTGCTGTCGTTATCGTCGCTGCCGATAAGCGCTGGCTTGAAATGTAAACACCTGCACTATTATCCCAAGCATAAACTTTGTCTGAGTTTTCTGTTTGGCTACTGATGTATTGGGCAACTTCTTGACGATCGGCTCTTAAACCTCCTTGAACTAAGTAAATATAGGCAGGTTGTACAAGAATTCCTAATCCAATAAATACAGGTAGAAAGAAATGACGACGCGCATAACTACTGTTAGTATCCTCATGTTCCTCCTGATTATGTATTACCGCCATCACAAATCCATATGGCAAAAGTAAGACCAATTGACTCCACTGAAAATGTGCACTTCCAACGATGAAAATTAATTGGATAGTGAATACTAGTAACATTAAGACCTTAATGTAAGTATATTTTTCTTGTCTAAATGAAAATAAGGTATGGATAGCATTTTTTACAAATCCAGACAGTAGGAGGAAAAGAATGACAATTGTCAAATCCATAAGTACTGTCGCATGTTGAAAATCTAAACGAAGATTATATAAAAAGGTCTGCTGAATTGCTGTTCCTAAAACCTGTGCTTCAAATGCATAATACCCGACTGAGTACAAAATAAGCAGAAATCCAAAAACAGCTGCTAATAATTGGTAAAATCCGCGAGCCACCTGATGGTGCTGAACATTGTAGACAACTAAAACTATACCTGCTACTACCCAAAGAATTAAGCTTTTCGGATAGATAAGAAAAACGAGGGCGGCATCTATGCCATAAAGAATAAATTCTTCGTCAGTCACTGCGTTCTCAAAGTAACGAACTAAGAACCAGATACTGGTTAAAATGAAAGGGAGGGCAAACATCTCAGCATACAATCCTCCGAAGCCAAGAGCAAAGATGAATATATAAAACCAATGGCTTGCACTAAGGGCAACTTTTTCGGACCGGCTAAAATAAGCAATAATCTTATAAAAATAGACTCCTGCTATCAGCAATGCGATGAATTGGAGAACGCCAAAAATGATAAAATTTCCACCCACATTCCCTAATAAGGCCAATAAGTAAAATAATAAACCACTTGTTCCAAAAAAATCACCGTATGGAATTTGGCCCTTCATCATGGCCATTCCTGCATATAAATTCTGAGTCTGTATGTTGGTCGCAAACGATGTTAGCAACGGGTTTGCTACGCTACAAAAACTTAAGACAATACTCCAGACAAGCGCTGGCCAAACCTTTGTTTTTAATATTGTCTTACCAAATTCTTTGTTTAGCTTAACTGACTGCTTACGTGATGCTCTACGGCTACGTCGATAGGTTGCTTCGTGATCAACGACCTCAGAAACTATTTCTAATTCTGTCATTTTTTTCTCCTCAGATTTGCTTTTCTCATTATATCAAAAAGCCCTCCCAATGTCATTTCTTATCGGGAGTTCTAAACATTTTTCACTCCATGCTAATCCGCAAAAAATAAGGCTCTTTGGCGTTTTTTGTTCCTTTGAGAAGCTATTTCTATAATGTTCAACCGTTCTGTTTGAAAAGTTGCTTATTTTATAAACTTCCGACGAACTTCCGATATAAAGTAAAGGGAACCTGTGATAATCAAAATCCCTTGCCCATCAGATTGCCACTTCTCAATAAATTGTTGATAATCCGCAACAAAGTCTCGATCTTGTTGATTCTTCTCGGACAAGGCACCGTCATAAGCAAAGCTAGTCAAAATAAGGGGAACATGAGGTAGTCTTTTCTCTAACAACCCCAACATTTCTTGAAAGTCCTTACGCCGAAGGGCTGAAAAGAGAATAGTAACAGGTTCTTCTTGTTCTTGAATAAATTCAACCAGACGTTCGATAGCTGGGACATTGTGGGCTCCATCCAAATAGATTTTTGGCTCTTGAGCAACCAATTCCAAACGACCAGGCCAGCTGGTTTGGGCAAGGGCTTTTTGAATCAACTGAGGTTGAATGTCTTTTTGGATATTGGTCATATAGAGTAGAAAAGTTTGTAGGGCTACGGCCGCATTCTCTTCTTGATGATGGCCAGCCAGACCCAAAACCAATTCTGACAGGTCGATGTCCGGATTGCTGAACTGTCCTGTTTTATAGGTGAATTCCTGACCAAATTGGTAGACAGGTGCTTGATTGTCAAGGGCAATTTGGCGACAGATAGCTGTGGTTTCTGGAGAAAGTGGTCCTAGGACGACAGGCACGTTTTCCTTGATAATCCCTGCTTTCTGCTCTGCTATTTCCCTTAAAGTCGAGCCTAGTAAATCCTGATGGTCCATGCCGATGGAGATGATAACGCTTAGGGCTGGTGCCACGACATTGGTCGTATCCAAAAGCCCTCCGATGCCCACCTCTACTAGTGCCACATCGGGTTGTTGAGCTTCGAAATAGAGGAACATAATGAGCACCATGACCTCAAAATAGCGAAAAGGCTCATATCGAGCGGCGATTTCCTGCTCCAAGTTGTAGACTTTCTGTAAATAGTGATGAAAATCATGGTCTGAAATGGGCTCGCTGTCAATACAAATCCTGTCGTGCACACTCACCATGTGGGGGGATACAAAACTTCCAACACGCATACCATGTGCCTGAAATAGATGGCGCATAAAGGCAATGGTTGATCCCTTGCCATTGGTTCCAGCAACATGAATGACCGGAACTGCAAACTGGGGATTCCCTAGCAGTTCTAGGGCATACTCAATCTTTTCCATCTTGTAATGAAACACCTGACCCTGTTTGGTGTTTAACCAATTTTCTAACATAGCCACCTCCTACATACTGTCTAGTATAACAAAAAAGCTAACTACGTAGTTAGCTTTTTATGACATATTTTACAATCCCCACCAGCCAAGCCAACCAGTACCAAATACACAGATTGATTTTAAAACTGTAATCACTAGCTATCTCCTTTAAACTTTTTTTATTATAGTTTAATGGAAGCTAGTTAAAGTTAACAGGACATTTTTGTCCTAAAGTTGTGAATCCTCTTCCCAGTCTTCTTTAATTTTGTGAACTAGATAATCATTTCCAATTAGCTTCGCAAAAAGGGTAGCTTCTTCAAAGTAACTCTGTGCGGCATCTCGGTTCTTATTAACGTGGAGCTCGTATTTCCACTTCAATAAGTTTAAAATAGGTTTCTTTTGAAAATCTTGAGTTAAAACCATTATTTTATCTAAAGCATCAAAAAGAGACGGGATTTTCTCATAGTCTTCTCGATCCCCTAAAATCCCTATTGAGATTAATATAACATCCCTTAGAATAAATAACTCTTTTGAATCCATTACCTCCTGTTGATTAGGCAGGTGGGTAACAAGTGAGGAAAAATAGTGATAGATTGTTGCGTCAGTGTCCCTATTTCTAATATGCTCAAGGTATAGTCGAATGATTAACAAGTCATTTATCGAATACTTTTCTTTACGATGAACTTGTTCAAAATAATCGTCCAAAATCTCTTTGCCAAATTGATTAGACCGTGTTTCAAATACATCAATTGTCGACTGAAAAGCATCAATAGCTATTTTTTCTTCTTCTGGGAGCTCATCGTAATATTCATCATAAATGATTGTCAACATTTGATTGCGTTGTTCTACCAAAAATTGGTCTCCATAGGTAGGAGTTCGTAATACCTCATATTTTAGACGCGAATAGCGTTCCGGAAGTTGGACATAATCCGGCATAAGCTCATATAAACCCATATTCAACCTGCTTGCTATAAAACCTATCTTTGAAAAAGTTGGTTTGCATTGTCCCGCTTCTATACGACTCAATTGACGAACAGATAATTCTAGTTCATCTTCACAGAATTCTTCACGCGTAATTGCTAATTTCTCCCGTAAATATCTCACACGCTGCCCAAATTCCTTATCGTTCACAGATTCTTCTCCTAAATTTATTTTTGTATATTATAACAATTTTATTAATAATTTCACAATATATTTTCTGACTTCTACAGCCTGATACCGTTAACAATATGAACAGAACGAACGATGTGCACATAAAAATAGAGGCTGAGATATACACTCCGCCTCTAACTAAAATTTAGCTCCACAATCTCCTGTAAATTGGTGATCTTTTTGTTCTCTTTTATCCCGTCAATCTGCAAGTTGATACTGTGTATTCCCGCATGAATAGCTGTCTCCACATCAAGCCGACGGTCACCAATATAGTAAGTATATTCCTTTTCCAGACCGTACTTGTCTATGAGAAATAGCAGAGCTTCTGGACTTGGTTTGCGGGCAAAGCCAGAATCGCTTGTCAAGATTTCTGTGAAATAGTGTCGGACGCCCAAATCTTCCAACACCTGAAAGGCATTGTCACTCTTATGGGTATAGACAAAATTTTGTATTCCTTGCTCCACAGTCCAATCTAAAATATCACGTGCACCAGTCATCAAAGGAATTTGCGTATTTTTCTCCTTCAAGGAAGTCGCTCGTACACGGTTGAGCTCATCACTATTCAGACCATACTTATCTGCATCACGCACCAGCAAGTCTTTAACAGAATAACGGAGAATATATTTTCTCACCTCTTTACGGTCAAAAGGAAGACCAAACTGCTCATAAGTTTCTTGAATTCCAGCCAATATCGCCTCATAGGAATCCAACAGTGTTCCGTCCAAATCCCAAATAAATGTCGGTATCATCTTATCTCCATTCATATGCTCGATAGGGCTTGTCCAATTGGTAACCCAACTGTTCAGCTAGTTTCAAGGATGTCAAGGTGTGGGCATCCCAGCTTGGATAGAGTCCGCGGTCTAAACAAGCTAAAATTAACTGAGCCGCACAGGCTTTTGCCAAACCCAGACCTCGATAGTCTTCCCTAGTATCCACTTCTATCTCAATCCCAGCTGAATAGCTGGCATAGGATGAAGCCCCTGAGACCACCTGTCCCTTATGCAAGATGACATATCCCAGACCCAAGTCCAAAAATTGTTCCACATCTATATAATTTCCCACCAAATCCCGTGACCATTCCTCTACCAGACAAGCCTCGTACAGATTACGGTCAATCCGTTTCATATCAAATCTTTCAGGCAAGTCATCAACCAGTTTCTGTAAATGCCCAAGGTCAAACTCAGTGTCCTTTTTCGTAGCATAGCGGGTAAAGGACCGAATCCCGTCTCCGTAGGTCCCTTCTATCAAGTCAGACCAGTTTTGGTTTTGAGGGACTAGAATCATATCCTTACCTTCGCAGATTTTTAGCAAGTCTCGATGTGGCTGGCCAGCTAAAAAACCAAAGAAGCTCTGCCGTCCATAAAGAGCTAGAGCTGACTGGGGCGACTGACTATCATCAACATAAACTTGCCCCATTGTGCCTTCTAAACAGGACCAAATGATGGTTTCTGGCCAATTTCCAAATAAGCTAGCTATATGGTTCATCTGCTCTGCCATTATTTTTCCCTATAAGGATAGCCCAAATGCTCGTAGGCTTTGGCGGTCGCGACCCGCCCCGTCCGGGTCCGCATGAGGAAACCTTTCTGAATTAGGTAGGGTTCGTACATATCCTCCACTGTTTCGCGCTCTTCAGCGATATTGACCGAAAGGGTATTGAGACCGACGGGACCACCGCCATACATCTCAATCATGGTACGGAGAATCTTTTGATCCACATAGTCCAACCCTTCACGGTCCACATCTAACATCGTTAAGGCTTTATCAGTGATCGTTTCGTCAATCAACCCATCTCCCATTATCTGGGCAAAATCCCGTACCCGCTTCAGGAGGCGATTAGCAATACGAGGGGTCCCACGTGATCGACGAGCCAATTCAATTGCTGCCTCATGAGTAATCTCCATCTCAAAGATATCCGCTGTGCGCTCAACTATCTCAGTCAAATCAGCCAACTCATAATACTCCATGTGACTAGAAATACCAAAACGAGCCCGCAGTGGATTGGATAGCATCCCTGCACGTGTGGTAGCACCAATCAAAGTAAAAGGTGGTAAGTCCAAGTGTACAGAGCGATTAGCTTCTCCAGATCCAATCATAATATCAATGTAAAAATCCTCCATGGCACTGTAGAGAATTTCCTCAACAGCCATCGGCATACGATGAATTTCGTCGATAAAGAGAACATCTCCCGGTTCCAAATCATTGAGTAATGCAACCAAATCGCCAGCTTTCTCAATAACAGGTCCGCTGGTCTGCTTGATATTAACTCCCAACTCATTGGCAATAACAAAAGCCATGGTGGTCTTACCCAACCCTGGAGGTCCAAAAAGAAGAGTGTGGTCTAAGGCTTCATCGCGTAATTTGGCAGCTTCAATAAAAATTTTCAGCTGATCCTTGACCTTGTCCTGTCCAATATATTCATTTAATTTTTGCGGACGTAAGGTACGCTCAACGTATTCCTCGTCCTGCATCGGTTCCATATCTAAAATTCTTGTCATACCTCTATTATAACATAGCAAATTGACTGATAGGAAAAACTTATAGCCCTCTTTAAAAAAACGAATTTTTCAAGAAGTAGTATCTGTGTTACTATAAATTAAACACTTCACAAAGGAGGTGAATCTTCTGGATTGGACCTTTATTCGAGAATCTATCCCACTCTATCAAGAGGCATTCATTCTAACGATCAGACTCGCATTCATCGGGATTATAGGCGCTTTGGGCTTGGGTTTGATTATTAGTATCATCCGTTATTACCGTATTCCAGTTTTTCAACAAATTTCTACAGCTTATGTTGAATTGTCACGAAATACCCCCTTGGTCATTCAACTTTTCTTCCTCTACTATGGTTTACCGCGATTAGGAATTGTACTTGATGCAGAAGTTTGTGCAATTGCTGGTTTAATTTTTCTTGGTGGTTCTTACATGGCAGAATCTTTCCGCAGTGGCTTTGAAGCTATCAAGAAAAGTCAGATAGAAATCGGAGCTAGTTTGGGGCTAACAAAATGGCAAATTTTCCTATATATTTTGCTACCTCAATCACTAGCTATCGCCTTGCCTTCATTTAGTGCTAATATTATCTTTCTAATAAAAGAAACTTCCGTCTTCTCCATTATTGCCTTGGCCGACCTCATGTACGTCGCTCAAGATTTGATCGGACTACAATACGAAACTGACGAAGCCCTCTTTCTCCTAGTGAGTTCCTATTTAATCATCTTGCTACCGCTTTCGCTCTTCTTCTATTATCTTGAAAGGAGGATTCGCCATGCAGGATATGGGCATTAAAGTCTTACTAGAGGGGAATAATTTGCAACGACTATTAGTCGGACTGAGTGTCACACTCTGGATTTCCTTTCTCTCCATTGGCATTTCAAGCATTGCAGGGCTATTAGTAGGAATCATCATGACATCAAAAAATAGACTGATAGTATGGATATTCAGAATTTACTTAGAAACCATTCGAATTGTTCCACAGCTGGTTCTACTCTTTCTTTTCTACTTTGGATTAGCACGGGGATTCAATATCAATATTTCAGGTGAATTGGCCGCGATTATAGTATTCTCACTTTGGGGGACAGCTGAAATGGGAGATTTAGTTCGAGGAGCCATCACTTCTCTACCTAAACACCAATTCGATAGCGGATTAGCATTGGGGTTAAGCAAACGAAGTCTCTATCGCTATGTCATCATTCCTCAAGTTCTACGCAGACTACTCCCACAGGCAATTAACTTGGTCACCCGCATGATTAAGACCAGCTCCTTGGTTATCCTCATTGGCGTGGTTGAGGTAAATAAAATTGGGCAACAGATTATTGATTTTTACAGGACTAGCTCTCCAAGTGTGTCCTTATGGATTTACGGAGTGATTTTCTGTATTTACTTTATGATTTGTTTCCCAATATCTGCATTTTCTCGCTATCTTGAATCGATTTGGAAGGAGTGAAGTCGTGAGTCAACCTGTCTTAGAATTACAAAATATTACTAAAAATTTTGGTCAGCAAACCATTCTCAACCATCTTTCCTTATCCGTTAAGGAAGGGGAAGTCGTCGTCATCTTAGGCCCCTCTGGTTGTGGGAAGAGTACACTACTACGCTGTATTAACAAGCTGGAAAGCATTCAAGAGGGCGATATTTTACTAGATGGCCAATCTATTCTGTCTGGAACACTTTCTCTACAGGATATTCGGCAAAAAATCGGTATGGTTTTTCAAGATTATGAATTATTCCCACACATGGATGTCTTGCAAAATCTGACCCTTGCTCCTGTCAAAGCCTTAAAACGAAAAAAAGAAGAGGTCCAAGCAGAAGCCGAGACCTTGCTAAAACGGGTAGGACTTGAGCATAAAAAACATAGCTATGCCAGAGAATTATCTGGCGGGCAAAAGCAACGGGTAGCTATCATTCGTTCCCTGCTGATGCATCCTGAAATTTTATTATTTGATGAAGTCACTGCTTCCCTTGACCCAGAAATGGTTCGGGAAGTCTTGGTTCTCATCAATGATTTGGCAAAAGAAGGACGGACCATGCTGATTGTGACGCATGAAATGGAATTCGCACGCGCCATTGCTGACCGCATCATTTTCATGGACAAAGGAGAAATTATCGAAGAAAATACCGTTCAGAATTTCTTCCAACATCCACAAACGCAACGGGCTCAAGCCTTTCTAACAACTTTTGACTTTAAACATTTTTAAAAGGAGAATTTTATGAAAATCTTTAAACCTATTTTTGCTATTTTTAGTGTCTTAGCTGCAGTTATTTTAGTTGCCTGCAGTAACGCAAACAGTTCTTCAACTAGTTCCAGCAGTTCCACAAGCGGGGCAACCGCACGTACCCTTGAAGAAATCAAAGAAAGTGGAACAGTCAAAATCGGTGTTTTCAGTGACAAGAAACCATTTGGCTATGTGGATGCAAATGGTGAATACCAAGGATATGACGTCTATCTAGGCAACCGTTTGGCAAAAGAATTGGGCGTCGAGGTAGAATACATCCCTGTCGAAGCCGCGAACCGTGTGGAGTATCTCACTTCTGCCAAGGTTGACATCATCCTAGCCAATTTTACAGTAACAGATGAGCGAAAAGAACAAGTAGACTTCGCCCTTCCTTACATGAAAGTATCCCTCGGTATCGTGTCTCCTAGCTCTGCTGTCATCACTGATCCAGAACAACTCAATGGTAAAACTCTCATCGTCAGCAAAGGTACCACAGCTGAACTTTATTTCGAAGAGAATTATCCAGAAGTCAAACTTCAAAAATACAACCAATACAGCGAAGCCTATGCTGCCCTCTTAGACGGACGTGGCGATGCCATGAGTACAGACAATACCGAAGTTCTCGCATGGGCCTTGGAAAACAAAGGTTTCGAAGTTGGTGTAAAAGCGCTAGGAGATGTAGACACTATCGCTCCTGCCGTCCAAAAAGGAAATACCGAATTACTTGATTTCATCAACCAAACAATTGAAAAACTTGGTGAGGAAGAATTCTTCCATAAAGCCTACCAAGAAACTCTTCAACCAGTATATGGTGATGCTGCTCAAGCTGATGATCTTGTTGTAGAAGGTGGAGTTATTAAATAATTTTTTACACAAAAAGGCGCAAATGCGCCCTTTTTAGTTTATCCAATCCTCTTATCTCCTTCCTTCATTATGCTTTTAAAGGACAAAAACAGCTGACAGGAGACCGTCAGCTATCTCGGAGATTATATGAAAAAGATATGCCAGCCGTTTGAGCTTTAGCTCTTACGGATGACGATACTGAAAGTGATGAGCTATTTCTAGCTTGGATTTAGTATAACTCGCCAAGCTTAAGGGAAACTAAATTGAATAGTTGAGCTTATTTTTTTTACGCTCCTGTCTTATATCCTTTTTCAAGTTTTTTATTTTAAGATACAGTCTGCTACTCTTCACTTTTCCATTTTTGAATCAATACACGATTAATAAAATGCATTATACCAATTGCGACCAAAGCTTTTTCCTGCATTATAAATACTACCAAAAGCTCGAGTTGCATAATCTACTAACTTATCAACATCAACTTTAAAATTATAACTACCGCCACTTACATAGTGTAAATCAGTATCACTTAGACACAGGAACTGATTCTCCAGTTTTCCAAAATTATTCATTGCTTATTTTCCTTTCCTACCTAAACATTGCATTGTAAACATAGCGACCAAAGTCTTTCCCAGCAGAATAAACTGGTCCTAACACCAGTGTTGCTAGGCAATATACAAGAATAACGCCTGCAATAAAAGTAACTATTTTTACAACAGGAGATTGTTGATCATAAAGCTGATTCAGCTTTTGAAACCCTAAGTCAATCGACTGCAGCATATTCCCCATCTAGTAGCCTCTTCGTTTCGCTTTCGCTTCAAAAGCACCATCTAATGCTCCAAAAATATAGGTTCCAGCAATTGCAACACCACTTGCTATTGCAACTCCTAAAAAGATGCTACCTCCTGAAGAATCTTGTAGTTGCTCATCCATTACCAATGGATACTTCATTTCTAATTCACCAAACATCTATTTTTTCCTCCTTATTATTTGTAATATATCTGTGTTGGTTTTCAATCAGATTACAATCTGCTCTCTGAACTATCTTACTCGACAACTGGAGGCCCGTTAATTGATATTGAATTGATGAATTGTGTTTTCAAGCAAATATTTGGTATGTTACGCCCTTGCACATTACATACATACCTCAGTATATCCTTCCCCTCCTTTCCATTCATTGTGACATGTGAAGGATAGCTCCCTCACTTTAATTATTCGTAAACAAACCACAATTTTTCCTTAATATCATTTATTACTACTCAATGAGAATGCAATTCACTAACTTCAAAGCGCGGAATCTTTCACGACTAGTATAAAAAAGGGCATGTCTATCAATCTGATAGATATGCCCCTTCTTCTATTCCTTACCTAAAAATTCATCTATGAAATATTGAAAATACGTCTTCTTACCTGTAATCACGACAAATTGGCCTTCCATTCCATACCTCAATTGTTCAGCCATTTCTGTTGATATTCTGGTTTCTGCTTCAACTTTGAAAAAATTACCAGCTTCCGTTTGAATGGCAGTACTTGCAATTTCTGATATGTTGGACTGCAGTGCTAGTCGCTTAACCCCCCTCCCTTGTATTGAAAACTGGATATTATCCTTTAATGAGATGCTTGCAATATCTTTCGAAGGAATATATGCTGTAATCTTCATTTTCTTAGCTTCCATTAGAACTGGATAAACATATGCAATAATTGTTCCTTCTGGAATCATCATTGAGCCCTCAACTTCTGTATTTAAATGAACGACCCCTGCCTGATCAGCAATAATTTTTGTCTTATCCATTGCTTGTTTTTGAACCGTAAGTGTCGCTTCTAGGTCTCTTAATTGAGAAGACAACAAGGTCATTTCCTGACCAACCTTGGTTAAATATTGAGCTTCCAACGATGCCGACTGACTATCCAAGCTATTCGTATACGATTGTTGCACTCCTGCACTGGCATATTGCAATTTATAACTGGCTAGTTGAGTCTCTACTTGACTAATTTGATTATCGATTTGAGCGATGAATGATTCTTGACTGGCAACTGCATCCTCTGATTGTGCTACCTGATACTGTGCATAGATTGAATAGCCAACATTCTCCTCATCAATGACACCATCAGACTGAATGGCCCATTTCAATTCTCTATAGTCTGCTAAGGCTTTCTCCGTTTGATGCATTACTTTATCCAATTCCAATTGTGATTGTTTTGCGGCTTGATTTTGAGATGCAATCGTTGCATTTTGTTGGTCAATCGTACTTGCCAATGTTTCTAATTGATTGCAATAATCCTTAAACATTTGAGAATAACCATATTGATCTTCTTTCTCAAATTGATTACTTCCCGATTCTAAACTTTTCTTCAAGACATTGAGTTGAGAAATCTGATTTTTCAAAACAGCTATGTTTTCTTTGATCTTGTCTTCTTGGATTTGCTCATTCTCTGATTGATATTCTACCAATAAATCTCCAACTGAAATCTCTTGATTTTCGAATAAATGATTCCTCAGAATCTGATGATTACTGATTGAGTGAATCTGTGCTAATCGTTGTACAGGTTCTACGGTTGCTCTCGTTGAAATCGTCATTTCTTTTTTAGCAACGATTGAAAAAAGAATGAGAAACAAAAACAATATACAACTAGGAATAATCACTCTACTGGCTGCATTATGATAACGTCTGTTGTAAAATTCTGCACTTTCTAACAGATGATGGTCCATATCTCACTTTCCTAACTATTTACTAAATATTCATAGAAGCCTTGCTTGTCTAACAATTCCTTATGACTCCCTTGTTCTACAATTCTTCCCTTATCTAGCACAACAATATGTTCAGTACGCTCTGCAATGGTTAACCGATGTGCAATAAAAATTAGAGTTTTGTCCAATGACAATAGGTTGTCCACAATACGCTTCTCTGTCAAAATATCCAGACTACTGGTTGCCTCATCCAAAATCATAATAGGGGCATCCGTAAGAAGGGCACGCGCCAAGGCAATTCGCTGCCGTTGTCCACCGGAGATTCCAGCTCCATCAGAAGTCAATTCCGTTTGGTAATTCAGTGGCATTTTTTCAATATCTTCTCTAATACATGCCATTTCAACAGCCCACAAGATATCTTCTTGACTTGTTCCCTCTTTTGCACCTAGCAATAGATTTTCGAGAATTGTCCCATTAAAAACATAGGGTTGCTGTGGAAGATAATTAATATGCTGACGAAGTGTTTGCTTATCGATTTGATTAATGTTGACATTATTTAATCGAATCTCACCCTTGTAAGGGTCATAAAAATCCACCATCATTTTAGCCAACGTCGTCTTCCCAGAACCAGAAACTCCAACAAAGGAGACCTTTTCCCCTCGTTTAATTTTCAAATTAATATCTGTCAAAACATCCCTACCATAGCCATATTTATAATGCACTTTGTTGCATTCAATATCCCCCGAAAGTAACGAAAGGTCCGTCACGGATTTCTTTTCAGCAAATTCCGATTCAACCAAATAGACCTCGTTCAAGCGGGTATTGGCAACTTGAGCTGTCTGTAGTTTTGTTTGTAAATTGATTATATTTTCCAATGGATTCGTGAAATAGACCAATAAAGTATTGAAGGTGATTAGCTGCCCCAAAGTCATTTTCTGATCCATAACAAGACAGGCTCCTAACCAAAGAATTGCTACATTTAATACGAGTTGGGCCAAGCGCTTTAACACTTTTTGCTGCCCTTCGGCCTTGTTGTATGCAAATGATTTTTGTAAATAATCTACAAATTCTCTATCAATTTTCTGATAACGTTGTTTCTCACTTGTCAATGATTTTATGGTTTCAATACCATTAATATCTTCAATAATAGACGAAGAAAGAATTGCATTACTTTCCATCACTTCTTGATTCATCTTTTCAAATGGTTTCATAAACGCAAAAATGATTAAAGTATAGATTGGCAATGCCAACAAGGAAATAAAGAAAAGATAGACATTCTGACTAAACAGCACTACCGAAACAACCACAACAATAGATACATCCAAAAATATTGATAGAATGGTACTAGCTAAAGCATCAATAATAGAATTGGCATCTGTAAATCGTGAAACAATTTCCCCAGTTCGCCGAGTAGCAAAAAATGACATTGGTAGATGAAAAACATGTCTAATATAAGACAAAATCACATCAATAGAGAGTCGTTGTCCAAGAATGATTAATAAATACTCTTGGGCA
Organism: Streptococcus sp. VTCC 12886; assembly: GCF_049893425.1. NCBI lineage: Bacteria > Bacillati > Bacillota > Bacilli > Lactobacillales > Streptococcaceae > Streptococcus > Streptococcus sp. VTCC 12886. Next base: position 36,710 of record NZ_JBMVJB010000010.1, read on the forward strand.
TAAGATAACAATTGTTGCAGGGCATAAACAACCACCAAACCGACTGAAATGACACCTAATGTTGTTTTCATCTGATTTGGGACATAAGTGTCAATAATGGATTGTAAATAATAGGAGCCCACAATGTTGATGAAAGTAACCAAGAGCGTTGCGAGAACAATATTTGTAATCAATCCCTTTTGTTTAGTCAACAATGGAATGAAAGAAAGTAACCCATGACTCTTCTCTTTATGTGGTTGATATTCCGGTTTGGGAGCCATGAATAGCGAAACTCCTGTCCACTCCTTTTCAAATTGTTCATGGGATAACTTTGTTAATTTCACTGATGGATCCGGGTCTGCAATATAGATATATTTCTTATCTGCCCCAATGACAACATAATAATGTAGTAACGTGCCATCTTTTACCACATGAGCAATGAAAGGATAGACCGCTTCCCTCATCGAAAACAAAGACATATCTGCCTTAATCGCACGCGTCTCAAACCCTAGCTCTTCAGCAACCTTTACTAAACCAAATGCTGTCGTGCCTTCCATAGTTGTCTTTGCCATTTCTCGCAAACTTGCTAAAGAATGATGAGAACGATAATATTCCAAGATCATAGCAAGCGCTGCTACACCACAGTCTCGTGTATCTACTTGTGCTCTATAATGACGTTTTCCAAATTTCATACCTATTCCCTTTTTCACCACAATTTTTGAGAAGAGCCTCCTCAATTAATTTATTCGTAAAAAAGAAAGTGGAAAATGAAACAAACACTACTAGTTTTATTTGCTGAACTAGGATTAAGCCCAACAGAAGCAATGAACAAGATGAGGATATACTAGTCTTTTGTAGTATCTTAGCCACTGACACATTTCCACCCTGGATTAATAACTTTGGGTGACCGATAACGTTATTGTCAACTAGTCAACTCATTTCTAATGTATAATTTTATAAATAAAAATGAGAGGGAGCTGAGCAAAAGGTCCAAAATAAACAAAACCGCATGAAATCTTTCGCCCAAAAACGTTGATTTCATGCGGTTTATTATTTATAAAAGTTAAAAATATTAGTTGGATTTCGAATTTTTTCCCAGACCCTTCCTTGAAGTTTCGCTATCTTCACAATGATGAGGAATAAGCTTTTCAAACTGCAGAGAGATGAATCAGAATGATGCCTCAAGACTATTTATTTTCAATAATCCGTAAAAATCGCTCTACATAATGTGGATCCAAATCATTGTACTGACTACCTTCTGCCGAACTTTCTTTGGAAATTCCCAATTCCATCAGTCGCTGATCAAATTCTTCTAGCTCAATATAGGTGTCATCTGACACTAATTTCTGATTGACAGTCGGTTGCATGAACACTTTTTCTTCCCCATCTAAATCAATACAGTAGCTAAATGTTCCCTGTCGTTTAGTCTCATCTAGTGTAAACAACTTTGTCCCAAATCCTGTCCAGACCGACTTGACATCGCTGTAGACAAATTCTTTGGACGGAACAATCAGATTAATTTCAATGATACGATTATTAGTGACAGCTGTTGTTGTACTAATTAGCAGAGCCATCAACAAGATACAACTTCCTATCAGAGCAAGTAGATATTTCCATGACAGCCTCAACAGTCTCGCCAGTTTTCCAAAAAGCAATATAAGAAAAGTCATGATAAATAATATAAAAACCTTACTCAGACCAATCGAATACTCATAAAAGAGCCAATCACTTGGTAGAAAAAAAGTTTCTATCAACCAGCTAACCAAGATAAAGCAGGCAATCCCGACCACAAGGGAAACTAGTGCTATGGGAATCCACCAAACTTGACTGCGGTTTTTCTTACAAACCTTGTCCCGATTCTTCCACCAATTCACAAGATAATCTCTCCACAGGAGTGTTATCCAGGCGGAAGCAAAAAGCGAGAGAATAGATAGTAAGAGTAGGTTTTCTTGACGGCCTTGTTGAATTCTTGTAAACAACCAAAGAATCGGACCTGATAATATGAACGTCTGCAAAAGAGTCATCCAAATACTCGGTAGCAAGGCATATTCTATGTCTTTTTTCAACTCTTGGAAATCATCGCTTTCCACATAAGTAATAGAATTCTGTATTTCTTCAAGCCAACCATCATTCTTCCCCAAGTCTTTGACCACTTGGTCTAGCAAATCAATCTTATTCGTCAATCTTTCTTGCTTCTGAATGATGGCTTGCTTTTTTCTCAACAAAGCCGATTTCAACCCTTCTTCTGACCATGTAAAAGGTTCTTCTATCTCTGATAAAGAAAAATCGAAATAGCGGAGCAACTTAATCAAACGAAGTTGCCGCACATTTTCCACTGAATAGTCACGATAATCGTTGACCGGATTTCTCTCCACAGAAATCAATCCCTTCTCCTCATAGAGACGTATTGCCTTAGTTGACAGCCCTGTCAACCTTTCCACATCTTTGACTCGCATCTTAATTCTCCATATTTGTTAATACATAAAGCATACACTATTCCCCTAGGGTTGAGTCAAGACTTATCAGAAAAAAACAAGAACAGGAGCTATCAACTCCCGCTTTATTAACTTGCATTTGGTAAGTTTCTTAGAAAATCATTGTACAAATGGCTATGAGTCATTAGCTGTTGATGGTTCCCATAATCAGAAACCTGCCCATTTTTATCCAAGACAAGAATAGCGTCAGCTCCTTTTACAGTATGTAGGCGGTGAGCAATGGTCAAGCGTGTCTTTCCAACTGTTAGACGATCAATCGCTTTGCTAATGATGTGTTCCGTCACACTATCTAAGCTTGCTGTTACTTCGTCTAAAAGATAGATAGGGTGTTCTAGTAACAACGCTCTCGCAATATTTAAGCGTTGTTTTTGACCCTCTGACAGACCTGCACCATTTTCTAGAATCTGTGTATCTAAGCCTTGTTCCATCTCCGAAACTAACTTATTGAGACCTAACTCTTTTAAAATAAAGCAAATTCGTTCCTCCGATACAGCTTCATTTTTACCATATATAAGATTTTCCCTAATCGTTCCCTGGAAAAGCGTATTGTCCTGTGGAATATAAGAAATCATGCTTCTCACTTGTTTTGCAGAAATTGACGATAGCGAGTGACCACCAATCAAAATATCTCCCAGGTAATCTTCATAAAACTTCATCAACAAAGAAAAAATCGTTGATTTTCCAGCACCACTTGGACCAACAACAGCCACATGCGAGCCCGCAGGGATTTCCACGGAAAGACCATTCAATACTTGATCTTCATTGTATGAGAAATGAACATTTTTCAATTGAATTGACGCATCTTGAATCATCAATTCAGTTAATGGTTGTTCTTCCTTACTCTGTTCTAATAATTCTACCAGTCTCTTAGAAATTGCTTTAAATTCTGTCAATTCATTCAATGATGAAACCATATCAATCACAGGTTCAATCAGTTGCATCATGTATAAAACAAAGGTTGTTAGTGTTGCTATTGTCATCACTCCCTCTGTTACTTCCATTCCCGCAACAAGTAACATCAAGATAATTAATCCCATCATTAAGCTACTAACTAGCGAATGTTGCACAACTGAATATTTTATTATGTTTTCAAAACTGAGAGCTAAACGGTCAAAAGCTCCTGTCATACTATGTAATTCAGATTCTTCTCCTTGAAAAGCCTTCATCAAACGGAAATGAGTAAATTTATGACTGATACGGCTAGAAATCTCACCCAAACCCTTTTGATAATTTGAATAGCTGTTTTCTAATTTGTGACTCATTGGCACCATTACTAAAGCTATAAGAGGCATCAGCAGTAGACTCATGAGAGTGAGAGAGGAACTAATAGTCCAAAGAAAATAAATTGAGCCTAGTAGAATAAGAACATTCATGAATAAATTCGGAAGAACTACCGTAATAAAATTTAAAACAGCAGACATATCATTGGTTAGACGACTGGCAATGTCCCCTGATTGAAAGTGATCCAATGCAGAAACTTCCGAGTGTAACAAATCAGAATATATTGTTACTTGTACCTCCTTTATCGCCAAATTTCCAACCCTACAAATCAAATAGTTTCCAAAAACTTTTATTACATTAATTAAGCTAAAAAGTGAAAGGTAACCAATCAGTTTGATAGGATGTTCCAATAAATCAACAAGGAAGTGACGATCTAGGAACTGTCCGATAACTTTTGGTACAAATAATCCCAAAATTACACCTGTTATACTTAATAAAATACCTAAAATGAATAGATTCTTTTTCAGATGACGATATATAAGCCTGCCTATTTTTTTCATAGTACTAAAATTCCAAATTTTTCATACGAAATGCACCTGCAACATAAGAGAATAGACAATAAATAATGCCTACGCCCAATAACATTAAACAGCCTATGGTAATATTTGTTTTTTCAAAGATAGTGACATAACCACTCGGAAAGAATGGGGCCAATGATGGAAAGAATATTGCGATACTCATTAATGCATTAAGGATTAACGCAATGATTAATGTAATACCGTTCCTGAAATATAGCGAACACACACTTGTCACAACCCCAACAATAACATATGACGAAATTACTGAGATTACTGAAAGAATAGAATAATTAAAATCTTGACTCCAAAAATTTAAACTCCCATACGGCAGATGTGCAACTTGAAGATAGTACACACCGAGCGAAATGATAAAGTACCCTATACTATAAATCAAAATTACTGTAAGCATACTTAATAATTTCATCAGTAGAATTTTAAATCTATTTATATCCTTATATAATAACAGTCTTTTTGATTGAACCTCTTGACGCATCATACTGATTGAAACAAAAGCTAATGCAATAGATGGGATGATCGAGTTGAACTGTAGATTAAATTGGCCATAATAAAAATCAAAAAATGCGATTTTAATATTTTCAGGGCCCGCAAAAGAGAACATTCTAGAATTCAACAATGTTGATATCAAATATAAAACTGGCGTTAAACAAAGTGACAGAAATATCTTGGTTTCTTTACGACTTAAAGTTGAGCGTAATTCTGGAAAAAACATCATATCTTTAGTCTCCCATCTCAAAATAATCTTTCAAATGGTTTTCTTTTATTTCAATTTTTTTAATGGCTTTTTGACTGGATAGTGTGTACATTAATTGATTCAAATAATCCGCCTCCGAATCGATTGTAACCTCAATTTTGCCATCTTGGATACTTTCAAACAGTTCAATAGGTAATTGGACTTCTGATAAATCATCTTTCAATTGAATAATAACACTTGGGGCAGATTGAATCTGCATTTCCGTTTCAAGCCTGCCTCCTTCAATGTATACATAACGATTGCATAAAGCCTCTAATTCTCCTAATTGGTGACTAGAGATAATCATTGAAATATTTCGTTCTTGTGACCACTGTTTTAGTATCGAAATTAATTGATTTACTCCTAATGGATCTAGTCCAACAAATGGTTCATCAAGCAACAAGAATTCTGGCTCCGATACCAGGGCTATAGCCAAGGCTGTCCTTTGTTTCATTCCAAATGAAAAGCCTTTCGGTTTCCTATTTCTTGCTTCCCATAAATCAACTAAACGAAGTGTTTTCTCAATATTAGAATATTGTTCTTTTTTTCCATGAATATCTAGATAAAATTTCAAATTATCCATTACTGTCATTTCTGGATAAAAAACTGGTTCAATCATGATTCCAAAATTTGACAGAATATGCTTTGTCTGATGAATATTATGTCCAAAATACTCAATGCTCCCATCCGTAGGTCTTAGAGATTTTGCAATTAACTTCAATAAAGTAGACTTTCCTGCTCCGTTTTTCCCGATTAATCCTACAATATCTCCTTGATTAATCGTTAGATTCACCTCTTTTAAAGAGTAGAAATCATTTCCTGAAAATCTTTTTGATAAATTCTCTATTTTTAACATACTATGCCTCCACTGGTGTTGTATTTCTATGCATCTGATAATAGTAATTTAATCCAAATATACTAAAATATAGAATTGTGGCAAAAATTAACTGAGAAGGATAAAGTAGAGAATTACTTACCTCCACTGTAAAATTACTTGTCTGTACTGTGTTTTGTAAAATATATTGTTGCCATTCTCCACTTTGTTCAGCAAAAATACCAAAAGAAATATAAAATAGTAGTGATAATAGTGGTACCGTGATCAGTTTCGCTATGCCTGTATTCTTAGATTGTTTTATCAATTTATTCGTAACAACAACACTAACGATAAGTGGTAACACATATAGAAGACCAGCTAAAAAAATTAGGGGCATATCGCTCAAAAATGTTATGGATATAAATACTAAAGCAGCATATAACATGGAAACAACAAACAACATAAATATTTTTCTCCTTAAAAAATTTTTCCAACCACTACATTGTGTAACCAATGAAGGGCAATAGAATATTGTAAACCAAATTTCAGACCTACCCTAGACAACAGATAACCTGCAGGTACTTTAATCATCGCATTTAACCAAAAATCTCCATTTATATGAAGCAATAACCCAAAAAGTAATGATGTCACTATAATAGTGAAAAAAGTATGATATTCCTTAAATAAAATATGAAATGCGACATATCGAAATAAGTATTCCTCACAGATTGCAACAATCAGTGCTGTAAAAATTTCATCTGATTTAATAAAAATTGAATTCATCAGAAGAATGATAACGAGTATCAATATAGACTGATTTTTGCTAAACGGAACCAATTCCTCTTCAAACTCGATTCCGATTTTCTTTGAAATAAAAGTGGGAATTAATATAAATCCTGTACTCATTCCTACTAACTTAACAAATAAATGACCACTATCATTCTGTAGAATTTCCAACATTACTAATGCAACATTGCCAATATTTGCTATTAAACCAGCTAACATAATAAGAGCAACAACTATTATCAAATAAAATATTTTATTATTTTTAGCATGTGTATTCACAAACTATCTCCTAATATTCTATTCTTTCAAATGCCCTCATTCCTAAATAATAGAAAGTGCAGCAATAGATACCACTAATAAAAATTAATCCAAATACAGCAAATAAGGTTGAGCCACCCAACTCAGCATACCCTGTTGGAAATAAGAATTTACCTAACGATAATTGAGGAGCTACATTTGAAAATAGCATAAAGAGTACCCCTCCAAGCACTGATGCTGCAACATTATACCGTATAGAAAGATTAGCTACTAAAAGAATAACAATAACATATACTGCTATACGGGCTAAAATAATCAATAAATGATGTGATAGTGATTTGGGGGAACTTGGGAAGAAATGTCCTGAAATATAGTTATGAGGTAACATGAACACATAATAACAAATAAATGATGTGATAAATGTACCAATAATAAAAATTCCTAAAATTTTCATCAGGTTATAGATCTTCGCTTTAAATATGAGTGGTTTTTCGATATCTTTAAATAAAAACAGACGTTTTGAAGAAATTTCATTTCTAAAGACACTCATCACACTGTAACTTAATAATAATGTTGGAATTGTGAGTTGCCACTGAGTATGCACGATTATCTGCCAAAACATGATAAACGAAATCTGTTCTCCTTCAGCGTAACTTGCAATACCAGCTTGAAAAATACTGACTAAAGCAGTTATCAACGGATATATCATACAAATTAAAAATAATACTATTTCTCTCTTACTTAAAATTGAACGAAAAACAGGTTTTAATAATTCCTTCATTTCTTTTCCTCTGTTTTTATAAACTAAGCTAGACGCGTAAATAGATACACGTCTAACTTCTTTTGTTTCCAAATTTTCACTTTATTTTATATGATTACCAATATAATCTCTTGCCTTTGTACCCAAATTTTAAGAAACCAAAATTAAGTTCAAAACGAGAAGCAATTTTTCCAAACAATTTGTGCATATTTATCTCCTATCTATTTTATTTATTATTTAATAAGACAAAATCAATCTCTCCATTCTAGTCAACCAATACTTATATTCTTATTAGGTATTATCAGATTCATAACTATTTTGGAACATATATGTATTTCAGGTATTATTACCAATGGAAGACTTTACCACGATAACCAAATTTCAAAAAACCTAGGTTTAATTCACAACGCCCCAATGTTTGACGAAAAAGTTTCTTCATATTCTTTCTCCTTTCATTTTTCCTACACTTGTTTATTCGTAAATCATTTGGAAAATGATTTTTTTCAAGTGTGTATCTCCTTGAGGGGTGTTTTCCCTCTCACTTACTTATTCGCAAATCGTTGTTATTTTTTGAAAAAATCTTATTTTTTTTGAATGAGTTGTGAGCTTTTTTTCCCCTTCACCTATTTATTCGCAAGTAAAAAAAAAATTCTCTGGAAAATCCAAAGAATTTTGATTTTTTATAATCCAAGTCGTCCAAAGATGTCATCCACCCGCTTAGCATAGTAGTCTGGGTTGAAGAGTTCATCGATTTCTTTCTGACTAAGTTTAGCTGTCACACGCTCATCCGCTTCAAGAAGAGGCTTAAAGTCCACTTGATTGTCCCAAGATTGTGCCGTTTTTGGTTGCACCAAGTCATAGGCTTCCTCACGGGTCATACCTTTCTCAATCAATTTGAGCATAACACGCTGACTGTAAATCAAGCCAAAAGTCGACTCCATATTGCGTTTCATATTCTCAGGGAAGACCGTCAAATTCTTAACAATATTGCCAAAACGATTGAGCATGTAATTAATAAGGATAGTCGTATCTGGCGTGATAATCCGCTCCGCTGACGAGTGGGAAATATCACGTTCGTGCCAGAGGGCCACATTCTCAAAAGCCGTCACCAAGTGACCGCGCACCACACGAGCCAGACCAGTCATATTTTCAGAGCCGATAGGGTTACGTTTATGAGGCATAGCAGAGCTACCTTTTTGGCCTTTGGCGAAATACTCTTCTACTTCGCGTTGTTCAGATTTTTGTAGTCCACGGATTTCTGTCGCCATACGCTCGATAGACGTTGCAATCAATGCTAGGGCTGAAAAATATTCTGCGTGGAGGTCACGAGGAAGGACCTGGGTCGAAATTTCCTGCGGACGAATGCCCAATTTGCTACAAACATACTCTTCCACAAATGGAGGAATGTTGGCAAAGTTTCCAACTGCACCTGAAATTTTACCAGCCTCAACGCCTTTAGCCGCCACATCAAAACGCTCCATGTTGCGTTTCATTTCGCTATACCAAGTCGCCAACTTAAGACCGAAGGTCGTTGGCTCCGCATGGACACCGTGGGTCCGCCCCATCATAATGGTGTACTTGTGTTCACGCGCCTTGTCGGCGATGATATTGGTAAAGTTTTCAAGGTCGCGACGGATAATGTCGTTGGCCTGCTTGTAGAGGTAGCCGTAAGCCGTATCCACCACGTCGGTCGACGTCAGACCGTAGTGGACCCACTTGCGTTCCTCACCAAGACTTTCCGAAACCGCTCGCGTGAAAGCCACCACATCGTGACGAGTTTCCTCTTCAATCTCTAAAATGCGGTCGATGTCAAAAGTCGCTTTCTCACGAATCAAAGCCACATCTTCCTTCGGAATCTCACCCAACTCAGCCCAAGCCTCATCAGCGAGGATTTCCACCTCCAACCAAGCCTTGTACTTGTTCTCTTCACTCCAAATAGCCGCCATCTCTGGGCGGGAATAACGATCAATCATTGTTTATGATACAGAGGGCGTTAAGAAAGCAAGAGAAAAAATAGGAAACTAACGCTGTGTGCTAACACAAAAGGCAGTTTATATTTTTTCCGACGCTTTTAGACCGAGTTAAAATACTCGAACTTGCCCTCTCTCCTTCCTATCTTTAAATGTAATGGGTTTTACTTGAATTTCGAAATCCCCTACAACTCTACCTCAACGTCATCCGTCAACACCGTCACATGTCCCATTTTGCGATTGTGCTTCGCTTCTAGTTTACCATAAAAATGAAGATACGCGTTAGGATTTTCTTGAGAAAAGGCTTGTGCTGCTTCCATGTCTTGTCCGAGGACGTTGATCATAAAGGCTGGAGAGAGCAGACGGATAGGGGGTAGAGGTTCCCCTAAAATGCCTCGGATATGGGTATCAAACTGTGAAAAATTACAAGCTTCAATAGAATAGTGTCCTGAATTGTGTGGTCGAGGGGCAATCTCATTCACAAGAATTTCCTGCCCTGCCACAAACATTTCAACACAGAGGGTACCTGCTAATTGAAGTTTATCTGCTATTTGCAAGGCCATTGTTTTGGCTTTTTCAGCAAGTTCATCTGAAATACGGGCAGGCACGATGGTCTTGTAAAGAATATTATTGCGGTGGATATTTTCCTGTACAGGAAAGACGGTATAGTCGGAGCCATTCCCAGACACAAGGACGGAGATTTCTAGGTCGAAATTCACAAACTCTTCCAAGACACACTCGGCAGAATTTGCCAGTTGACTAGCCTCTACCAAGTCCACCCCTTCTCGAATGACCTTCTGGCCATGTCCATCATAGCCCCCAGTGGCTGTTTTCAAGACGTAGTTTTTACTAAGGTCCAAACCTTCTAGGTCTAGGCTAGATGTGACGACTTTGTAGGGGGCGACTTGCACACCAGCTTTTTTGGCCAAAAAATCCTTCTCAAAAATGCGGTTCTGGGAAATGCGAAGAAGGTCTGTTCCCTGAGGGAGCTGGCCGTCTTTGATGACCGCGTCCAGTCCGTCGGCATCGACATTTTCAAACTCGTAGGTCAGGACATCGCACCGCTCCGCCAACTGTTTGAGGGCCGCCACATCGTGATAGGGAGCGACGATAACCTCGCTGACCTTGGAGGCTGGGCAGTCCGCTGCAGGATCCAGCGTGATCACCTTGTGACCCATGTAAATAGCGGAAATGGCCATCATCTGACCTAGCTGACCACCGCCAATAATTCCTATCGTTTTAGATGAGTTCATCTGACATAGCCTCCGCAATTTTTTCCTGCTCCTTGGCAAAGTCTACCAGCTGAGCTGCAATGGTTTGGTCTTCAATGGAGAGAATGCGAAGAGCTGTCAGAGCCGCATTGGTCGCACCTGCTTCACCAATAGCCATGGTTGCAACAGGCACACCGCCGGGCATCTGCACGATAGAATAGAGCGAATCCACACCACTTAGGGCACGAGATTGGACAGGGACACCGATGACAGGCAGGGTTGTCTTAGCTGCCACCATACCCGGCAAATGAGCCGCACCACCCGCTCCTGCGATAATAACCTTGATACCACGGCCACGCGCTTCCTCGGCGTGACGGAACATTAGGTCGGGCGTGCGATGGGCAGAAACCACTTTCTTTTCATAGGCTACGCCAAATTTATCCAGCACTTCGGCTGCTTTTTTCATGGTTTTCCAGTCAGAACTAGAACCCATAATGATGGAAATTGGAATGTTCATATTTGCACTTCCTTTTCTTATACCAAGTTATTTAACAGCTTTACTTCCAATATCTGTCCGATAAAAGAGGCCTGTTGTATCTTGTTTCTTCAGCTCCGAGTAAATTTTTTCCTGGGCTTCTTGGACGGTGTCTGCTGTGGTGACTAACATATAAACCCGACCGCCGTTTGATAGCAGTGCTCTGCTATTTTCCGCAAAACGAGCCCCTGCATAGTAGGTTGTGATGTCTCCCTCGGTCTTTGCTGGCAATACCACATCTTTTTCGTAATCCAAAGGATAGCCATTTGATGCCACCACTACCCCAAGCGTCACGCCACTATCTAGCCAAGTCAGCTGTGTCGTGCGTTTGTGGAGGATGTCGTCAATGTTCTGAGCAAAGTCAGAGGTCAAGCGAGGTAGGATAATCTGAGTTTCTGGGTCGCCAAATCGAGCGTTGAACTCAATGACTTTAGGACCTTGATCGGTCAGAATCAAGCCAGCATAGAGCACGCCAAGATAAGGTCGCTCTTCAGCAATCATACCCGCAAGAATAGGCTTGACAATGGTGTCAACTGCTGTGTCCACCACACTTTGAGATATGTGAGGCACTGGAGCGTAGGCACCCATGCCGCCTGTATTAGGACCTTGGTCGCCGTCAAAGGCACGCTTGTGGTCCTGGGCTGTCGGCAGGATATAGAACTGGTTGCCGTTGACCAAGGCAAAGAGCGAGAACTCCTCACCCTCCAAAAACTCCTCGATGACTACGCGGGCACCCGAGTCACCGAACTTGTTGTCCAAGAGCATCTCCCGTGCCGCTTCGACCGCCTGCTCGACGGTTTCCGCCACGACCACACCCTTGCCCAGTGCCAATCCGTCCGCCTTGACCACGATTGGTGCGCCCTGCTCTTCGATGTAGGCTTTGGCTTCTTCGAAGTTGGAAAATGTGCCAAAGGCTGCTGTTGGAATGCCGTATTTGACCATGGTTTGCTTAGCAAAGTCTTTTGACCACTCTAGCTCCGCGGCGAGACGACTCGGACCAAATACCTTTAACCCAGCCTGTTCAAAATCATCAACGATACCTGCTGCCAGAGCATCATCTGGACCAACAAAAGTCCATGCAATGTCATTTTCCTTTGCAAAGTTAATTAATGCAGAATGTTCGGAAATACCGATATTCACTAATTCAATCCCATCTAAAGTCATTCCATCATTTCCAGGAGCAACAAAGACCTGTTCTACCTGATCAGATGCCAACAACTTCTTTGCAATCGCATGTTCACGACCACCAGACCCAACAACCAAGAGTTTCATGTATTCACCTCAAAAACGGATTTTATATGAACAGTATAGCAAAAACAGACGGATTTTAATAGAAAAAACAGGACAATGTTCGGGAATGGAAAAAGCTCACACAAGGTGAGCAAAATTCTCAATGTCTAAAATGTCTGACTCCCGTAAAGACCATGGTCAAGCCGTACTTGTTGGCCATGTCAATGGAATCCTGGTCACGGACGGATCCACCTGGCTGAATGATAGCCTTAATACCTGCTGAAGCAATCTCTTCCACATTATCTGCAAATGGGAAGAATGCATCCGATGCTAAAACAGCACCATCCAAACGTTCCTTAGCTTGCTCGATAGCAATGCGGACGGAAGCTACACGGTTGGTTTGCCCCGGTCCCACTCCCAAGGTCATCTTGTCATTGGTGATGATGATCCCGTTGGATTTGACATACTTAGAAGACTTCCAGGCGAACTCCATGGCCGCCCACTCTTGCTCGGACGGTTGACGCTCAGTCACAACCTGCCAGTCCGCTGGGTTTTCCACCACCACGTCCTGATCCTGCACCAAGAGACCACCAACAACGCCTGTGAATTCCTTTTCTACTTCACTAGCATCTTGAGCATCAAAAGCCAATTCCAAAATGCGAAGATTTTTCTTTTTATTGGTCAAAATTGCCAACGCTTCTGCCGAGTAGCTCGGTGCGATGATGATCTCTAAGAAAATCGGATGCATCTTTTCAGCAGTCGCAGCATCTACTTCCCTGTTGAGTACAACGATTCCTCCGAAAATCGATACTGGATCAGCCTCATAAGCATAATCCCACGCATTTTCAATAGTATCTGCTTGTCCGATACCACAAGGATTCATATGTTTAAGAGCTACAACAGTTGGACGGTCCTTGAAATCACGGATAATACGAATAGCGGCATCCGCATCACGAATGTTATTGAAGGATAGTTCCTTCCCGTTTAACTGCTTAGCAGATGCAATGGAATATGCAGTCGGAAGTGCGTTTTGATAGAAATCCGCATTTTGTTGTGGATTTTCTCCATAGCGCATTGGCTGATTAAGGTCATAAGTAAGAGTAAGTTTCTCAGGTTTCTCTTCACCTACTTGCTTAGTGAAATAATCAGCTATTAAAGCGTCGTAAGCTGCGGTATGACGAAAGACTTTCGCTGCTAATCGCTGACGCGTTGAGTAGCTAGTTTCCCCCCGCTCTGCTATTTCTCCTAAAACTGTTGGATAATCTGCCGGGTCTACCACAACTGTCACACTGGCATGATTCTTGGCCGCTGAGCGCAATATAGATGGACCACCAATGTCAATGTTCTCCACTGCCAAATCATAGGTTACATCCGGGCGAAGAATTGTTTCTTTGAATGGATAAAGGTTGACTACCACCAAATCAATCAAGTCAATTTCATGGTCGCTGGCAGCTTGCAAATGGCTGTCCAAATCCCGACGTGCCAACAAACCACCGTGAATTTTCGGATGAAGAGTCTTGACACGACCATCCATCATCTCTGGAAAACCTGTCACATCATCAATGGCAATAGTGGGAATACCCGCCTGATCCAATGTAACTTTTGTACCGCCAGTTGAGATAATATCCCAACCAAAACTGTTTAATTTCTTAGCAAATTCAACGATACCATTTTTATCAGATACGCTAATTAACGCACGCTTTGTCATGTTTACTCCTTCTTCTACACTTTTACTATTTGATTTGAGTCATTAAAAATCCTGATAAAATCAAGGATAATCCATAGGCCAATATCAAACGTGCTGGATTTTCTAAGTTTGCAAAAATAAAGCTATTAAATAGCAGAGCAGCTAAAACAAATACCAAAACGAATGAGATTATTTTCTTTATCATAACTCTATCCTTTCCACCCCCAGCTCTTCTAAAACTGTTGGATAAAGCTGATATTCTGCGGCGTGAATCCGTTCCTCAAACTGCTCCAAATGATCATCAGCCAACCTAGGTACACGGACTTGTTTAATAATTTGACCTGTATCAACACCACTGTCGACCCAATGAACCGTCACACCACTCTCTGGAACGTCAGCTTCCCAGGCATCTACAATCCCATGGGCTCCTGGAAATTCTGGTAGATAAGCTGGATGAATATTGATAATCCGTCCCTCGTACTTAGCAAGCAATGTAGGGCCAACAATCTTCATATAGCCAGCTAAAACAACCAGATCAATCTGGTGTTTGTCCAATAAGTCAATGAGTGCTTGTTCATATGCCTGTTTATCAGCAAACTCCTTCAGTTCAAAAGCATAGGCTGGAACTCCTAATGTTTCAGCTCTCTTTAAAACGAAAGCATCTCTATGATCTGAAAAAACAAAATGTACCTTGAATTGTTCAGCTATAACTTGAAAATTGGAACCATTACCAGAGGCAAAAATTGCTATTCGCTTCATTTGATTATCACACTCTTGTCTTCTTTGGTTACAATACGACCAATTTCATAAACATCTTCATTGACTGATTCTCGAACCTTGTCAACCTTTTCAGGACTAACTGCTAACACCAAACCAATCCCCATGTTGAAGATTTCAAACATTTCTTCGTGCTTGATTTTGCCATATGTTTCAAGGGCGGTGAAGATAGGAAGGACTGGAATCTTATCTTCTTCAACCTCTGCTGCTAAATCATCTGAAAACATACGAGGAATATTTTCAATAAATCCACCACCAGTGATATGAGCGATACCATTTACAAGTTCATCTTTTACCAATGGTAGTACTTGTTGGACATAAATACGTGTTGGTTCTAGTAAGACATCCTTAAGAGCTTTGCCATTGAGCTCTGGCAACAGAGCGTCACCATCAAAATCCGCAAAAACACGGCGAACCAATGAATAACCATTAGAGTGGATGCCACTTGAAGCTAACCCGAGTAAGATATCACCTTCTTTGACCTTACTTCCGTCAATAATTTGTGATTTCTCAGCGATTCCGACTGCAAAACCGGCTAAATCATAATCATCTTCGCGGTACATTCCAGGCATTTCAGCAGTTTCACCACCAATCAACCCGCAACCTGCTTGGACACAGCCTTCTGCAACACCTGCCACTACTTGTTCCAATTTAGCTGGCTCATTTTTTCCTGTCGCAATATAGTCAAGGAAATAAAGCGGTTCTGCACCTGCTGCAACAATATCGTTGACACACATCGCAACACAATCTTGGCCAATTGTGTCATGTTTGTCATATTGAATTGCAAGCATAAGCTTAGTACCAACACCATCAGTTCCTGATACTAAAACAGGCTCTTTCACATCTAATTTGGTTAGGTCAAACATACCACCAAAACCGCCTAGTGCCCCCATGACACCCAATCGCTCTGTCCGAGCAACGTGTTTTTTGATACGTTCAACTACTTCATAACCCGCTTCGACATCCACTCCTGACTGAGCATAAGCATTTTTATTCGTCATTCTATTTCCTTTCCTCTAAAAACTTTACAGTTGATTGACAAGGTTTACAAGGTTGTCAATATTGATTGACACTTATTTATCTCTTTTGACATTCTCTATGTAGAAACTAGTTTTCTCTTCTAAGCTTCGAAGATATTCTTCCTCATAGTCATAAAGGGGCGTTGGAAATTCTCCATCAAAATACGCCACACAGAGCCCACCCTTTGGTGCATCTGTTTTTATACCAATCGAGTCTATCAAACCATCTAATGACAGATAGGTAAGGCTATCAGCTCCTATAATTTCACAAACCTCATCTACAGAATGATTGGCTGAAATCAGTTCTCTACGTGTTTGAATGTCAATTCCATAAAAACATGGATACTTCAGTTCTGGACTACCGATAGCAACATGGACCTCTTTCGCACCAGCATCACGTAACAGTTTGACAATACGACGACTCGTTGTTCCTCGAACAATTGAATCGTCAATCATAACCACGCGCTTATCCTTAACAACACTGGAAACAGCTGATAACTTCATGCGAACACCCTGTTCCCGTAATTCCTGTGTAGGCTGGATAAAGGTCCTTTGAATGTACTGATTTTTAATCAGCCCCATCTCATTTGGCAAACCGGACTCCTCTGCAAAACCCATTGCAGCTGAAAGTGATGAATTAGGCACACCAACAACAATATCTGCTTCGTGTTGAAACTCTTGAGCCAAACGGCGCCCCATATTTTTTCGGGCGGTATGAACATTTATCCCATGAATGACAGAATCTGGACGCGCAAAGTAGATATATTCCATCGAACAAACCGCAAGTTGTGTATCCGTCGTATAGGTATCATAGCGAATTCCTGAATCATCAATAATGACCATCTCTCCCGGCTCAACATCACGAACCCATTCTGCTCCAACAACTTCAAACGCACATGTCTCGCTGGCGACGACCCAAGCCCCGTTCTTCATCTTTCCAATAGATAATGGACGAAAACCGTTTGGATCCAAGGCTGCAACCATTTTATCCTCTAACATAATCAAGTAGGCAAATCCACCCTTGACAGTATTAAGAGCTTCCTTGATTTTACCCATCAGGTCTGGATTATGACTGCGACGAATCAAATGCATCAGAATTTCAGTATCAGATGAACTTGAAAAAATCGAACCATTTTTTTCTAATTCTGCCTTTAAACTAACTGCATTAGTCAAATTGCCATTATGAGCTAGTCCAACTTGCATATCTGAAAAATCAAAGAGAAAAGGTTGAATATTATGGATAGAAGCTGAACCTGACGTAGCATAGCGAACATGACCTATCGCTGCTCTCCCAGTGAGACGTTCTAGGTCTTCTGACTTTTTAAAAACATCCGCAATCAACCCTGTATTCCGATGACGACGTAAATGTCCTTCATCATTTGCTAAAATCCCTGCGCCTTCTTGACCTCGGTGCTGCAAACTATGGAGTCCAAAATATGTGACCTGAGCAGCTTGCGGATGACCCCAAATCCCGAAGACTCCGCATTCTTCATTAAGTGATTTAACTTCGTACATGTTATTCCCTTTATTATGTTTATTCAACCAGAATGATTGCTGAACTTTCCTATTCTGTAAAATAGCGAACCGCTGATGCAAATAAGCCCTGGTCTTTATTCCCCGGAATATTTTGGAAGAGACCAGTTTCATAACGCTCTGAATGTCCCATTTTCCCAATGATTTGACCATTGGCACTAGTAATTCCTTCTATCGCATGATATGAGCCATTTGGATTGTATTTTGAATCCATACTTGGTTGACCAGTGAAATCCACGTATTGACTGAAAATTTGGCCATTGTTACGCAAGACTTCAAATTCTTCATCTGTAACTACAAATTTCCCTTCACCATGAGAAACTGGAATAGCGTGAATATCTCCAACTTGAACCCCTGATAACCATGGAGAATTTACATTAGCAATGCGTGTCTCAACCATTTTTGCAACGTGCTGGTTAGCATCGTTATAGAAGAGAGTTGGACTGGTTTCCACTACTTCTTCAAAATTCCCATAAGGTAATAAGCCTGATTTAACAAGGGCTTGGAAACCATTACAGATCCCGATAATGAGACCACCTTTTTCGATAAACTGGTCGATAGCTGAACGGACCTTGGCATTTCGCAAGATAGTCACGATAAATTTAGCAGAACCATCTGGCTCATCTGCTGCTGAAAAACCACCTGCAAAGAAAAGAATATTAGCCTTGTCAATATTGTCCACCATTGTGTCAACGGAATGTTCGATACTCTTTCCATCTAAGGTAACAAATGGTACTAGGCTTACCTGGGCACCAGCTTGTTCAAACGCCTTGGCTGAGTCATACTCAGAGTTAGTTCCTGGGAAAACTGGAATGTACACCAGTGGAACATCAACTTTTTTCTTGGCTCTACGAATCGTTGTTTTCGCAATAGCTGGGACATCCTTTATAGAAGTGTTTTGTTTAAATTCTGTAGGATAGACCTCTTCAAGTTTTCCTTCAAAAGCAGCTTGTACATCTTGTCCAAACAACTTGACACCATTGACAACAAGTGCAAACTCTTCTGTTGTCTGTCCAATTTTCACTGCTTCTGAAATTTCTTCAGTAGAAGTAAAGACAAAACCACCTAATTGACCTGTCAGACATGTTTCCACGGTTTCTAATTCAATTGTCGCACCAATCTGATTTCCAAAAGTCATCAAGGCGATACTTTCTAAAACACCACCATACTTAACAGCACTTGCTGCTGTAATCGAATAAGTATTCTGCCATTTTTCAAAAGTCTCAAAGTTTGACTTGATGAATGTAAAATCTATATCTTCCGATAAAATTTGGCCTGGAAGATAATAGATATTCTCACTGGTAGTTTTGAACTCAGGAGAAAGAACCTTGCGACTATCTGCAGTGGTTACACCAAAAGCAACTAGGGTCGGAGGAACCGTTAGTTCTTCAAAGGTACCAGACATAGAGTCCTTACCCCCAATAGATGGTAAACCTAGCTGAATTTGGGCCTCAATTGAGCCAAGTAAAGCCGCTACAGGCTGTCCAAACCGTTCCGCCTGTTTATCCATTCTTTGGAAATACTCTTGATAAGAGAAACGGGCCTTAGACCAGTTTGCACCTGTTGCAACCAAACGAGCTGTTGCTTCAATCACCGCATACGCTGCACCATGATATGGAGACCACTCTGCTAAATATGGATGGTACCCTTGTGCCATAACCGAAGCTGTTGTCGTCACACCATCTTGGACAGGTAACTTTTGAACGGAACTTTCTGTCGGCGTCAACTGATAACGGCCACCAAGTGGATGATTCACTGTTGAACGACCAACTGAAGAGTCAAAAATAGTCTGCAATCCTTTTTGGCTAGCATGGTTGAGGTCTGAAAGAATTGTCTTCAAATCCTCTTGTAGGGTTTCAAGTGATGTCTGACGTAATTCGGGAAGGTTGACGGCATTGTCAACTACTTTTGCATCAACTACTACACGAACACCATTTGTATCAAGGAAAGAACGTTCCAAATCAACAATCGTTTGGCCATTCCAAGTCATGACTAGATTTGGTTTATCCGTCACTTTAGCTACTACAACAGCATGGATATTTTCTTCACGACAGGCTTCGATAAAAGTTTCTACATCCTCTGGACGAACGACTACACTCATCCGCTCTTGTGATTCTGAAATGGCAATCTCAGTTCCATTCAAACCTGCATACTTGAGTGGCACCTTATCTAAATCTATTTCCAAACCATCTGCTAACTCACCAATCGCTACACAGATACCCCCTGCACCAAAGTCATTCGACTTTTTAATCAGACGTGTCACTTGTCCATTTCGGAATAAACGCTGAATTTTACGTTCTTCAATAGCATTTCCCTTTTGAACTTCTGCACCAGCTGTTTCGACCGATTCGACAGTCTGAACCTTAGACGAACCTGTTGCTCCACCAATACCATCTCGTCCTGTTTTACCACCAAGTAAGATGACCACATCACCAGCCACCGGTTTTTCACGGACTACATTTCCTTTCGGAGCAGCTCCAATCACCGCTCCAAGTTCCATACGTTTGGCAACGAAACCTGGGTGGAAGTATTCACGGACATAGGTCGTCGCAAGACCAATTTGGTTGCCGTAAGAAGAATAGCCATGTGCAGCTGTTTTTGAAATGATTTTTTGTGGTAATTTCCCATCACGTGTTGCAGTTAATGGTTGAGTAATATCTCCTGCACCTGAAATCCGCATTGCTTGATAGACATAAGACCGACCTGACAACGGATCACGGATAGCACCACCAATACAAGTTGCTGCCCCACCAAAAGGTTCAATCTCTGTTGGGTGATTATGTGTTTCATTTTTGAACATGAGAAGCCAAGGTTCCTTCACTCCATCCACGTCCACTTCAATTTCTACTGAACAAGCGTTAATCTCATCAGAAACTTCCATATCATCCAATCGACCATTCACACGCTCATAGCGACCAAAAATAGTAGCCATATCCATTAAAGTTTGAGGCTTGTCTGATCGACCTAATTCTGATCGCATCGCAATGTATTTGTCATATGTCGCCTGCAATTGCTTTTGGAATTTTGAAGCTGAAAAGTCAATCGTTCTGAGTTCTGTTTCAAATGTCGTATGACGGCAGTGGTCACTCCAATAAGTATCTAAGACTTTGAGCTCTGTTTCAGTTGGCACTCGCCCGATTGATTTGAAATAGTCTTGGATAAATAATAAATCCTCTACTTCCATGGCCAAACCAACTTCACGCTTGTACATCGCAAAGTCTTCAGCACTATAGTTTGCAAAAAATTCTAAATTTGGAATAGAACTGTCTGAAACAGAAAATTCCTGTTCCAGCAAAGGCGATTCCATATCTTTGAAACGAGAATCAACAGGATTAAGAAGATAATTCTTAATTGCAGCCAATTCTTCTTCTAGTACATTTCCATTTAAGATAAAAAGCTGACCAGTACGAACACGTACATTTTGACGGCTACCCAATAAAAGGAGAGCCTCTTGGCTACTAGCTGCACGTTGATCAAATTGACCAGGGAGAGCCTCAATGGCAAAATAGACTGAGCTTTCTAAACCCAGTTCTTCTTCCAACAACGCCTTATCTGTTACCTGTTCCATGAAGATATGCTTAATCGCTTGTTCAAGCAATTCTTCCTCTAAATTGAAAATATCATATACCTGTACTAATCGAAGATTGGATAGACTAGTCAACTGCAAATTGTGAACCAATTCTTCGAGAAGAGCTTCTGCCTTAATTTGAAAATCTACTTTTTTTTCAACAAAAATACGTTTTGCCATATTCAAGATACCAAGTCCGACAAGAAAAGCTGTCTTACACTTAGAAATCACCAAATACATTTAGTGGATTCCCAGTCTAATCATATTTTCCGGACGGTTTCAATCCCTTTCTAAAATCCCCTATTTCACGCTCTGCAATTTTTCTAAAACAACCTCATAAACATCGGTCAACTCTCCAAGACCACGACGGAAAACATCTTTATCAAGATGGTTTCCATCCACATCCCACAGACGACAGTTATCTGGTGAAAATTCATCAGCCAATATAATTTGTCCTGTTTTATCAAATCCAAATTCCAATTTGAAATCTACCAGCTTTAAACCAATCTGAGCAAACAGCTCTTTCAAGAAAACGTTGATTCGGCGAGTTTCTTCTTTAATATAAGCAATATCCTCTTGGCTAGCTATATTGAGAAACGCAACATGTTCATCATTAATAAAAGGATCATCTAGCTCATCTTTTTTATAGTAAAACTCAACAATAGGGTGAGTTAACTCAATACCTTCTTCCACACCAAATCGTTTTGAAAATGATCCAGCTGTAATATTACGCAATACAACCTCAAGAGGAATGATATCCACCTTCGCATTTAATTGTTCCGTATCTGATAAACGCTTGATATAATGCGTTTTTACACCAGCCTCATTTAACTTTTCAAAAATAAGTGAAGAAATCAGATTATTAAGCCGACCCTTCCCAGCAATCTGTTCTTTCTTACCACCATTAAAAGCCGTTGCCTGATCCTTGTAGACTGCAACAATTTGATCATCATCGCTTGTAGCAAAAATATCTTTAGCTTTTCCTGAATAGATAAGGTTTGTTTTCATAAAAATGTTCGCCTTTCACAAATTATTCTAACCTTTTTGTTTATTTTATCACAGCTTGTTCGTATATTCAAGAAATACCTTAATCTTCCTGTAAAACTAAAGAAAAACGCCCGTAAACTACGAACGTTTTTGTATTTCTTCATAAACAAAATCAACAATATCAGAAAGGGTTTCAAAGCGCTCAATCGCAGCATCTGGAATATCAATTCCAAACTCATCCTCCAAATTTAACACAAATTCCATAATTTCAACAGAATCTGCAGCAATATTATCAGCCAAAGTCGACTCAGGTTGAACATCGAAATCCTCACCTTTTTCATCTTGAATCAATTCAACAACCCGCTGATAGACTTGTTCTCTATTCATTGTCTTCCTCCACTACAGAAAATTTGGCAACTGATTTATCCACAATTCCGGCCTCCAAAATCGAACGCGTCTGTTTAAGAGTGTAGAAAATTGATTGAGCATCGCTGGATCCATGGGCCTTGATAACTGGAGCTTTTAGACCTAGCAAAACTGCCCCGCCAGCTGTTTTGTAATCCATAGCACCAAGCGCCTTTTTCAAGGTTGGCTTAACAAGTAGACCACCAATTTTAGCACGCAGACCACCATTCTTGATTGAGCCAGTCAACTGACCAATGATGGATTTTGCTGTACCCTCTATGGTTTTCAGCACAGCGTTTCCCGTGAAACCATCCGTCACGACCACATCCGCCACGCTGTTGAGCAACTCACGCGCTTCCACATTGCCGATAAAGTTGATTGACTTGTCTTCCGCCAAGAGTTTATAGGCCTCTTGGTGAACTGGAGTTCCCTTGGTATCTTCCGTACCGTTGTTCAAAAGTCCCACACGAGGTTGTTTGACACCACGCACGTGCTCCGCGTAAAATGAGCCAAGAATACCATACTGATAGAGGTGATGAGCTGTATTTTCAGCATTTGCTCCCAAGTCCATCATATCAAATCCCTTACCGTCCATAGTCGGCAAGGTAGACATAAGGCCAGGACGGTCAATGTGCTTGATGCGACCGACCACAAAGACGCCTGCCGCCAAAAGAGCACCTGTATTTCCAGCTGACAAGACCGCATCTGCTTGGCCATCCTTGACAGCCTTGGTTGCTAGGACCATAGAAGCCTCTTTCTTCCGACGAATGGCCTTGACAGGCTCATCATCTGAATTGATTTTCTCAGTCGTATGGACAATGCTGACACGTTCTGTCGCTGTCAAATGCTGCTTGATTTTTGCCTCATCGCCATAGAGCTGAATTTCAATATCTGGAAAGGTAGCCAAAGCTTGATTGACACCTTCTACCACTGCCTGAGGGGCATGGTCCCCACCCATAGCATCTACTGCAATACGTTTCATTCTGTTTCCTCATTTTCTGTTCTTGGTTTCATAATCTGCCCCCAAGAAGACAAATCATCTATAAATTTCTTTGATTTCAAGTGAATTCCCACATATTCTTCATACAACTGGTCAATAAAAAGACGTAGTTTGCGTTTCATCTCAGGCTTGATGGAGATGGTTTCCAGCTCATCAAAGGAAATAGCCTGAAATTGATCAAGTAAATAGGGAACATTAGGATCCAGATAAGCCCGTCGTTCATCTTGTTGATAGTGTTGCGGACATAAGACCCCGCTGTACTTGTAGGAATAGTCAAAAGGCTGACCTACTCGATGACAGAAAGCACACTCATGAAAATTCAAACTAACACCAAATCGACCCAATAGCTGAATTTCAAAGATATTGGTTAAAATTTCATAATCCAGACCCGACTCCATCAAGTCCAAGGTTTTGACCAAGAAAGCAAAAAGAGCTGGATCATAAACCTTGTCCTGCAAGGCCGCATCTGCCAAAGCTAATATATAGGTGGCGTAGCTGAGCTTGAAAATATCACCGTTAATTGATTTAAATGGCTGTACCTGATGAAAATCTTCTATATAAGACAAACCATCATCATTAATTTTGACAATATAATCCGCATGTGTCAACGGCTGAATAGAGGCTACCAACTTGGACTTAGAGGCATGTTTCACGAAAAACATTCGCTTGCCAGACTTCTCGGTAAAGATTTTGACCAGTTTATCATCTTCTCGGAAATCTTGATTATAAAGGACGATTCCTCTGGTTTCAATTCGTTCCATTTTCTTTAAGATATTCTTTCAAACGAGCCATAGCTGTTTGAATTGTTTCCATACTTGCCGCATAAGAAATACGTACATACCCTTCCCCGTATTTACCGAAAGCTGCACCTGGAATAAAGGCAACTGCTTTTTTCTTAGCAAAATCCTGTAAAAAACTAAATGAATCCTGATTGTATTCCGCAGGTATTTTGGCAAAGATATAAAAAGCACCATCAGGTTTGATAACCTTAAAGCCCAAGTCAGTCATCTTTTCGATGATATAATCCCGACGCTTGACATATTCCGCCCGCATCGGTAGGGCATCATCCTTACCATTTTTTAAGGCCTCCACTGCACCATATTGCATAGCTGTCGCTGCGGCTGTTACTAGATACTGGTGACTTTTAATTATTTGAGCAATAATCGGAGCCTGACTCATAATCAAGCCAATCCGCCATCCCGTCATAGCATGAGATTTAGAAAGTCCTTGAATCAAAATGGTTTGCTCTGGTAAAAATTCTGCAATTGATGTATGTTGCTGACCAGTATAAGTCAACTCTGCATAAACCTCATCAGACAAGACAAAAATTGGATACTTCCGAATGACATCCGCAAAAGCCTGAATTTGCTCCCGTGAGTAAGTCACACCCGTTGGATTGGCAGGATAGTTGAGAATGACAGCTTTTAGCTTATCCCCCTGCTCAATAATCGCCTCTTCCAACATCTCAGGCGTCAATACAAAATCATTAGCAGTCGTATCGATTTCAACGATGTCTGCCCCTACCATATTGACAATAGGTTCATAACCAGGGTAGGCAGGAGCAGGCAGGAGAACAGTATCACCAGCCTCCAAAATGGCCACTAAACTAGCTGATAAAGCCTCGGTCGCACCGATCGTTGATAAAACCTCAGTATTTGGATTGTAAGTTAAATTGTATTTTTGAGCTACAAATTCAGCCGCAGCTTCACGCAAATCCAACAGTCCAGCCATACCTGTATAGTAACTTTTGTTCGCATCAATTGCCGCTTTTGCTGCCTCTTTCACATGATCCGGTGTTGTAAAATCAGGCTCTCCCAAGGTCAGTTTTAAAATCCCAGGCACATCAGAAATTGACTGATCAAATTGACGAATCATTGATACCTCAATTCGATTTAAATTTTTATTGAAACGATTTAATAAATCCATACTGTCACCTCAAAAACATATAGAACTATTATAATATAATTTCCAAATAAATGTAAAAAAGAAGAGTCATTTAACTCTTCTTATACGTATTAACCACGACTTGTTTCAAACAAAGGTGACAGTGGACGTTTTTCATGAATACGAATAAT
This sequence comes from Streptococcus sp. VTCC 12886, assembly GCF_049893425.1. Taxonomy (NCBI): domain Bacteria; kingdom Bacillati; phylum Bacillota; class Bacilli; order Lactobacillales; family Streptococcaceae; genus Streptococcus; species Streptococcus sp. VTCC 12886. The sequence goes on from NZ_JBMVJB010000010.1 coordinate 62,349, forward strand.
CGCTTCTGCCAATAATTCAGCTGTCGAGATATGTTCAATCTTGTCAATCAAGCGATCCTCAGCAATCTCTATTGTATCCAAAACAACTAATTTCTTAATAGCTGATTTACTAATGTTATCCATCGCTGGTCCTGATAAAACCGGGTGAGTACAAGAAGCATAGACAGCTGTTGCACCCGCTTCTGCTAACGCATCTGCAGCATGACAAATCGTACCTGCTGTATCAATCATATCATCAATCAAAATACAGGTTTTTCCTTCAACATCACCAATAATATTCATAACTTCTGATGTATTTATCTTATCAACGCTACGCCGTTTATCAATGATTGCAATCGGAGTCTTTAAGAATTGAGCTAATTTACGAGCACGAGTCACACCACCATGGTCTGGAGATACAACCACATAGCCATCTCCTACCATACCACGACGCTCAAAATAATCACCAATTAAAGGAGCTCCCATCAAATGGTCAACTGGAATATCAAAGAAACCTTGAATTTGCGCGGCATGTAAATCAATCGTTAACAAGCGATCAACTCCGGCTGTCTGTAACATATTTGCAACCAATTTAGAAGTGATTGGCTCACGTGCACGTGCTTTACGGTCTTGACGTGCATAACCATAGTAAGGCATAACAACGTTTACTGATTCTGCAGATGCACGCTTTAGAGCATCTACCATAATCAAAATTTCCATTAAGTTATCATTGACTGGTGAGCTAGTTGATTGAAGAATGAACACATGCGTACCACGGATAGACTCTTCAATATTGACTTGAATCTCACCATCTGAAAATTGACGAACACTTGATTTTCCCAAAGGGATTCCTATGATGTGTGACACTTTCTCTGCTAACTTTTGATTAGATGATAGTGCGAACAATTTTAAGTCAGTAAACGACATGACTGCCTCCTATATTTTTCTACCATTACTATTTTAACGTTTTTTACTTCATTTTTCAATAAAAAATAGAGCGCACAATGATTACGCTCTAATAAAAATAACAAATCAATATGAAGGATAAATATAATAAACTGTACCTTCAGAAGTTGTCGTAGGATTAAACCAACCACGGTGGTTACCAATATAACGACGACCCAAATAGTTGGACTCTGAGACTTGAATGTTTGTAGAACTTTCAACAGCAGTAACTAAAGCCACATGTCCATATGCTCCACCAACCCAAACAGCAACTGCTCCAACTTGCGGAGTTGTCCCAACGCTAAAACCTTCTGCACGTGCTGATGCAACCCACTGGTTAGCATTACCCCAATAAGGGCCAACCCATGACAGTTGAGATTTAACACCCCATGTACATTCACCTACAGGATAAGATGAAGCATTGTATCTTGCATTATTAGATGCTGCAGATGAAGACGAAGAGGATGATGAAGAGGATGATGAAGAGGATGAATTTGAAGGTGTTGATACAGTTGTTGATTGTTCGACTACTTGACTTTGAGAAGAAGTAACAACTGTTTCAGTACTAGGTTGTGCAACAGGTGTTGAAACAATTGAGGCTGCCTGTTGTTGAGCCAAAGCAACTTGTTGAGCTTCATATGCTGCTTGACGAGCTGCAGCCTGACGAGCCGCCTCTTCAGCAGCAGATTTTTCTGCCAACAACGCTGACTTCTCATCTTCAGCAGTCGCTTTTTCTGCCGCAAGATTCAATTGAGCCGCTTTTAACTCAGCCTGACGTACTTCCAAAACTTGAGCATCATCTTCAAGTTTTTGACGATTAGCCGCCAAAGTCTTAATTGCTTCTTGGTTTGCCTTTTGTTTTTCTACAATAGCTTCCTTATCAGTTTTTTGTTGCTCTAACATACGATTATTAGCAGTAACAATTTCACGCATAGCATTCACACGTGACACTGCATCAACAATTGATTTTGAATCTAAAATAGTATTGATGTAACTAGATGCTGAAGCATCAACTTGTGCGCTACGAGCTTGTTCTTTCAATGCACCATCACGAGACACAATATCAGCAGACAAACGTTCAATTTCAGCCTCTAATGATGCAGATTCACTTTCTAAACGAGCATTTTCTTCATTTAATTTAGCCTGCTCAGCAACAATTTCGTCAACCTGAGCTTGAATATTATCAACTTGTTGTTGTGCAGCTGCTTGCTGTGCAGTGAGACTACTAATTTCTTGGTTTTTAACTTCAATCTGACTATCAATATCATTCGCGCTAATCACAGCCACATAGCTAACATTCGATAAAACAACAGTACTCAACATCAATGTAGCTAAGATTTTTTTCTTCATACTAAATTAGACTCCTCTTTCATATTCTGACTCTATCATTTTAACAAAAAAAAAGCGTAATAATGTTACGCAATTATTACATTTTTATGTCTTATATGTAATGTCAAAAAAACGCTTAAAAACCGGTCTTCCTAGACAATACATAACACTATTTATGATTAAACTAGGTAGTAGATTATAAAAAGTAAAAATAAAGACTGACAAATTCGTCAGATGAAAAATCCTAGCAAACAAATAACTAACAAATTCAAAATAGAAGATTAACACCAAAAAAACTAGTAAATCAACGAACCAATTGCGTTCGAAAGATTTGTAGAAATAATAGATAACAAATATCAAGAGCGGAAAAATTGTAGTTGCAATTCCAAGGATATTCAGATAATATTGGTCATAAATTAAACCGAGTACAATAAAAATAAATAGGGACGATGGCAAAGAAATGAGGTCAATTAGATACAGACCAGCTAAAAGCAAAAGATGGCTCGAAATAGAAAAATGACTAAAAGAAACTGTAGTAAATAAAGTTGATAACTGGCTATCAATCAAAAAAATGAAGAATAAAAAAGGAAAAACTAATAAGCGTAATGAGCTATATTTCATATTATTCCTCCACTAATAAGACCGAATAAATCTCAGAAAAATCGGTAGTTGGCTCAATAAAAACTTCTCTATTCAAATTATTGCTTGTCGAACTAATAGATTTGACTTTCCCAACTTGAATATTTGCAGGTGTTGTCCCTGCTAAATTGCTAGTTACAACATTACTATCAATTTTAATTTCATCCATAGAATTAAGTTGATTGACAACAAAACTATTTGAATCTGAATCATAACCAGACAAAATACCATAAATATCCCCAGATTGAGTTGAAATTTTAACTGGTATTTTAGTAAATTCATCAGAATTAGTTAACAATTTTACATTAGCAGAAGAAGACTCAACATTTGTAACTATCCCAGCAAGCCCACCATTCGCTACAACTAACATATTTTCAACAACACCCTGTTCAGTTCCAGCATCGATAATCAATTGTTCAGTCCAAGATACAGGATTTCTAACTAAAACAAAACTAGAAAGAAAAGATTTTTCAGGAAATGAAGCTACAATCCCTAAATCCTTTCTTAATGACTCATTCTCTAAACGTAAAGTTTCATTGTCTTCAGAAATATTCTCAAGTGAAGCGATAGATTGTTTTAATTCTTGATTTTCATTAAAAGTAGAAAAAAGATCCTCAATCTTTGTTCTTTGTGCAGTAATAAATGAAACGGTTGGTGAAAAAATTTTTTCTATAGGCGTCATGACACCAGAAACAATACTAGAAAGAAACGGAATATCATGACTGCCACTTGTCGTAACAAACAGCAATGAAAACGATAGAATTAGGAAAACGAAAAAGGCTATGATGAGCTTAGACAATTTATTCATTAAAAGACCCTCTACTGAAAATACAATTGAAAATACAATAAAACGAGAATATCAATAGATAATCTCGTTCACTTACGGAGAATAAGGGATTCGAACCCTTGCGTCAGTTACCCGACCTAACGATTTAGCAAACCGTCCTCTTCAGCCTCTTGAGTAATTCTCCATATTATTTTATGGGCACGAGTGGAATCGAACCACCGACCTCACGCTTATCAGGCGTGCGCTCTAACCATCTGAGCTACGCGCCCAAGAAATAAAGTAACTACTTGGACATAGCCATGTAATGGCGCGAGACGGAATCGAACCGCCGACACATGGAGCTTCAATCCATTGCTCTACCAACTGAGCTACCGAGCCATAATCCACAATATAAATAGAATTGCGGGAGCAGGATTTGAACCTACGACCTTCGGGTTATGAGCCCGACGAGCTACCTAGCTGCTCCATCCCGCGATAGTAAGTAAAGGAGGATGTGGGATTCGAACCCACGCACGCTTTTACACGCCTGACGGTTTTCAAGACCGTTCCCTTCAGCCGGACTTGGGTAATCCTCCAAATGGACCTTGTAGGACTTGAACCTACGACCGCTCGGTTATGAGCCGAGAGCTCTAACCAGCTGAGCTAAAGGTCCAGCAACAAGTTAATAGCGGCGAAGGGGATCGAACCCCCGACCTCCCGGGTATGAACCGGACGCTCTAGCCAGCTGAGCTACACCGCCAAATAGTGAATCGGGAAGACAGGATTCGAACCTGCGACACCTTGGTCCCAAACCAAGTACTCTACCAAGCTGAGCTACTTCCCGATATCATTAAAAATAAAGCTCCCCTAACGTCTCCATTAAGCGAGTGATGCACCCTAGAGGAGTCGAACCTCTAACCGCCTGATTCGTAGTCAGGTACTCTATCCAATTGAGCTAAGGGTGCTAACTATATATGTAGTCCATGCCGAGGACCGGAATCGAACCGGTACGATGTTGCCATCGCAGGATTTTAAGTCCTGTGCGTCTGCCAGTTCCGCCACCCCGGCTCTTAAAGCGAACGACGGGATTCGAACCCGCGACCCCCACCTTGGCAAGGTGGTGTTCTACCACTGAACTACGTTCGCAATTCTTCTGAATGCCGGCTACATGACTTGAACACGCGACCCTCTGATTACAAATCAGATGCTCTACCAACTGAGCTAAGCCGGCCTATTTCTATTCCTATGCGGGTTAAGGGACTTGAACCCCCACGCCCGAAAGCGCCAGATCCTAAATCTGGTGCGTCTGCCAATTCCGCCAAACCCGCATATGACTCGTGCTGGGCTCGAACCAGCGACCCATTGATTAAAAGTCAATTGCTCTACCAACTGAGCTAACGAGTCTTGAATATTTCTTTGAATTGTACCACAAACAATCCGAACGGTCCCGACGGGAATCGAACCCGCGATCTTCGCCGTGACAGGGCGACGTGATAACCGCTACACTACGGGACCAATCTGTACTCAAGCTAAAATCCTAGTGAAAAACATTAACTTTCTAGAGTCATTGACTCTGTGTCAGTTTACTACTTTCATTCGGTTTTATTAACGCTTTTAGTAACATGATATGGGAGTTAACGGGATCGAACCGCTGACCCTCTGCTTGTAAGGCAGATGCTCTCCCAGCTGAGCTAAACTCCCATATGGAGATTTCTCTCCAAATATTGCTAAGCGACTACCGTATCTAACAGGGGGCAACCCCCAACTACTTCAGGCGTTCTAGGGCTTAACTGCTGT
>NZ_JBMVJB010000011.1:0-67276 GCF_049893425.1 Streptococcus sp. VTCC 12886
CTTGCGTCCTTGTTTCATGCGTCTCATTCCTTTACTAGTAGCTTTCAGTTCTTTACCACTAGTATAACTTTTTATCCATGATCTGAGAACATAAGGGTCAGAAATTCCATATTTTTTGGTCAGATTTTTGAGATTTCCCAAGCCATTAAGATAGTCGGAAACAGCTTGTTCCTTTAGTTCCTTACTATACTTCTTCCATTGACGGCTTTCCTCTAGCCCCTCAACACCAGCTTCTTTGTACTTCCGAACCCAGTTCGATAGGGTGTCTTTAGAAATACCTTGGTTTCTAGTTAACCAACTAAGTGATTTCCCTTCTTCCAAGTGAAGTAGAACAATTTCTAGTTTCTCAGATACAGATTTTGGACTTCTTTTGGACATAATAAAACTCCCCTTATAGTTTCTAGTGAAAATTTTTATTTTTTCACTGTCCACTATAAGGGGAGTATATCAGTTTAATTTGGGCGATTGGTTTTTTCTATGTATAATTGTTGAGCAATAGTGGTGGGTACTGCGAGTTCTTTGCCCTTGTACTGAATAGTAATCGTTTGGGCAAAACTATCAAAATCTGTTACAACCAGCTGATCTCCGACAGCTAAATCATGTTGTTCTAAGTACTGGAGGAGCTGATAAAAGTCGTGTATACGGACAAGTTGGTAGTATCCAGTTTCAGTGAGTTGGGAGAGTCGTGTCTGGTAGCGTTCGATGAGTGGTTGACCTTCTCGAGGAATGCTTCCACCGTGAGGACAAGTTTGGGGCTGTTCCAGTAGTAGGTCTAGGCGATTGATAAAGTGATCTGAAACGGTGTGTTCTAGAATCTCAGCTTCCTCATGGACTTCCTCTGGAGAATAGCCGAGTTGTTCCACCAGAAAGACTTCAATCAGACGGTGCTTGCGGTAGAGGCTAGATACCATTTCAAGGGCGGTTTGGCTGAGGAGATAACCTGCCTTGGCATCCTTAGAAATGAGCTCTTCGGCTACCATTTTTTTGAGCATTTCGGAAACGGCTGGTGCGGAGAAGGCCATCTTCTCTGCGATGAGTTTATTGGTAATTTTTTGGTCTAATTGACCCAGTTCATAAATACATTTTAGATAATCTTCTTTGTTTGGTGTCATGAGAACTCGCTTTCTAGTTAAGAATATTATAACAAAAATTTATAAAAACAGTTGACAAAACCAATAATTTAACTTAATCTAATAATTAAATTAAGCATGCTTAACAAAAATAAAAGGAGAACCTATATGAAGAAAATGCTGTTCAGTTTTGCTCTGCTATTGTCCCTAATAGGGTTAGGAGCTTGTCGTCCATCGCAAACCACAGAAGGCTCTAGTAAGCCAAGGGTGGCTGTGACTACTTCCTTCCTCAATGACATGGTCTATCAGTTGGTGGGTGATGAGGTGGAACGTGATTTGCTGATTCCAGCAGGAGAAGACCCTCATTTGTACGTAGCCAAATCTAGTGATTTATCAAAATTACAAAAGGCTGACCTTGTTCTCTACCACGGTTTGCACTTTGAAGGTAAAATGGTTGAAGCTTTGGAGAAGACCGGGATAGCTGTTTCAAAAAACTTTAATGCAAAAGACTTGAATGCGATGGATGAGGATGGAGAAGAAATTGTTGATCCGCACTTTTGGTTTTCAATTCCCTTGTACAAGTCAGCTGCAGCTGTAGCTTCAGAGGAACTACAAAAACTCTTACCTGCTAAAGCTGAGATGATTCGACAAAATGCAGAAAAATACCAAGCGCAGCTAGATGATTTGCATGCCTGGGTTGAAAAAGAATTGAGTGTGATTCCAAAAGAAAGTCGCTATTTGGTAACGCCACATGATGCCTTTAATTACTTTGCTGCTAGTTATGACTTCACTCTATATGCGCCTCAGGGAATTAGCACGGATTCCGAAGTGGCTAATAGTGACATGATTGAGACAGTTAACCTAATCATTGACCATAATATCAAGGCTATCTTTACAGAGTCTACAACTAATCCAGAACGCATGGAGAAATTACAAGAAGCAGTAAAAGCCAAAGGAGGTCAGGTTGAAGTTGTTACTGGTGAAGGTAAGGAGTTGTTCTCAGATTCCTTGGCACCAGAAGGTGAGGATGGAGATACCTTTATCGACATGTACAAACATAATGTTACATTGATGGTTAAATATCTAAAATAAAATTGTTATGGGAGACGTAAACCGTACGATATCTATTGGAGCTAAGGTTTGAGAATCATATTTAAATAGCAAAGTAAAATATTTGACTACGCCTACAAGTGTAGAATGGATGGTAGAACAAAGGGAGGAAATATGTCAGCAATCATTGAATTAAAAGATGTCAATTTAGCATATACAGCCAGCCAGACCATGGCTTTAGAAGATGTCAATTTGGTGATTCCCAGAGGGAGTCGGACGGCTATTGTTGGACCGAATGGTGCTGGTAAGTCCAGTCTATTCAAGGTCATTTTGGGGTTGGAAAAACCAGACACAGGACAGGTTCGCATGCTTGGTCAGGAGGCAGGTCTAGAGAGGTTGATTGCTCGAAAAGTAGCCTATATTCCCCAATCCAGTCAAGTAAATTGGCAATTTCCTGCAACAGTCTTTGAAATTGTTCTGATGGGACGCTTCGCTCATAGTAAGGGAATGTTTAGAAGACCGACTAAGGCTGATAGACAGATTGTTGAGCAGGCTCTAGAACGATTAAAAATTGCGGATTTACGCCATCGTCAGATTGATCAGCTTTCAGGTGGGCAGCGTCAGCGGGTCTTTCTAGCCAGAGCTCTGGCACAGGAAGCAGAATTGTATCTTATGGATGAGCCTCTAGCAGGGATTGATCAGGCAACAGAAATCATGATCATGGATATGCTCAAGGAGTTCCAATGTGAAGGGAAAACTTCCATTGTCATTCATCATGACTTAACGACGCTGGATGCCTACTTTGATCACCTTGTCTGGCTTCATAAGCATGTGATTGACTCTGGTCCGATGGATGAGACTTTGACAAGCGAGAATTATCAGGCGACTTACGGCATAGGAAATGGGCTGTTTCTAGGAAATGCCAAAGGAGGCAGTCATGTTTGAGGTTTTCAAAGAGTATTCTTTCTGGACAGTTGCTTTAGGGACCGTCAGCCTAGCTGTGGCAGCCAGTACTATCGGAAGTATATCTGTTCTTACTAAACAGAGTTTGCTTGGGGATGCTCTGGGGCATGCTTCTTATCCTGGAGTGATTGTCTCTTTCATGATTTTTCAGTCGCGACAACCTCTTTACTTGCTTTTAGGAGCAGTGTTGTCAGGCTACCTTTCTTATGCACTTGTCCATTGGCTACGTCGAAAAGGTGGTCACAGTCTAGTCAATGCCCTTTCATTGCTGTCTGCGTCTTTCTTTGGTTTGGGAATGGTCTTGAAAAATGCTATTCAGGGAAATGAAGCCTTTGCAGGGGCTTCCCAGGCTGGATTGCAAACCTATCTATTTGGACAGGCAGCCTTTATTCAGCTGGATGATGTGATACTCATCGGAATTATTTCTCTATTGGCTTTGGTATTGTTTGCTTTCTTTTATCAAGACTATAAGCTGTATCTGTTTGATCAAACTTTTGCAAGGGTTATTGGTGTTCGTGTAAAGTACTTGCAGCAGTTGACGATGTTTTTGATGATTTGCCTAATTGCAGTAGGATTAAAGTTAGTCGGAGCTATTTTGATGAGTAGTTTTTTGATTGCACCAGCTGTCTTTGGCTTGATGCTGGGAAAATCGTATCACAAGAGTCTATTACTGGCAGGAATCGTTGCAATTGGGTCGGCTTTCGTAGGGACCTGGATTAGCTCCAGTGTATCTGGTTTGTCGACCGGACCGACTATTATCGTCTGTCTAACAGGTCTGACCCTGTCTGCATTTGTGTATGTTACCTATGTCAGAAAGGAGAATGGTCGTGTTTGAGGTATTGCTTATTTTGATGGTTATTGCTAGCTCTTGTGGCTTGCTCGGATCAATACTGGTTGTAAAAAATCAATCGATGCTGGCAGATGCTTTATCACATTCTGTCTTGCTTGGGATTGTTCTGGGGTTTTTTATTAGTCATAGTTTGGATTCGCCATTGCTAATAGTTGGTGCCAGTCTGTTTGGGTTATTATCGGTTCTTGCCATTGACCGTCTGCATAGTCGAAAGATAGCGCATGATGCCGCAACAGGTCTGGTTTTTTCTTTCTTTTTTGCGGTGGCGGTTTTGCTTATTTCTCTTTTTGCTCGCAATGTTCATTTGGATGTAGATATGGTTTTGCAAGGGGAAGTACTTTTTGCTCCGCTCCATCGTATGGATGTTCTAGCCTGGTCACTCCCTGTTAGTCTGGTCAAGTCGAGTTTGGCTTGGTTGGTTATTGTTCTATTTTTTGTTTGGGCTTACCATTGTTTACAAGTATACCTATTTGACAGCAACCATGCTCGTTTGTCTGGCTTACGAACAAGGATTTTAGAAATGGTTATTTTGATTCTAGTTTCCTTAACCACTGTTCTGGCCTTCGAAGCGATTGGTTCGATGACTGTTATTGTTTTCTTGGTGGCACCAAGTATGGCTGCCCTACGTTGGGTCAAATCCTTTTGGCAATTGCTTCTTTTAGGGCAAGGTATCGCTATTCTAACGGTTGTGCTTGGTTTTTTAGTGGCCAATCAACTGGATTTAACCATGTCAGGGACCTGTGCCGTTGTCAGCCTTCTTGTGGTTTGCTCGAGTATTATTCTAAAAAATACTTGGTCACGGTCATCTGATAAGTGATATTGTCAGAATTTTTTGTTATCATAATCATTATGAAATACAAAGGAGAATAGAATGACACGTTTACAAGATGATTTTTACGAATACGTTAATGGCGAATGGGCAAAAACAGCCGTGATTCCAGACGATAAGCCAAGAACAGGTGGCTTTTCTGATTTGGCGGACGAGATTGAAAAGCTCATGATTGATACGACAAATGCTTGGTTGACAGGGGAAAATGTCCCAGAAGATAGCGTTTTGCAAAACTTCGTGGCTTTCCACAAACAAGCAGCCGACTATGAAACCCGTGACCGTTTGGGAGCGGAGCCTGCTCAGGCCTTGATTGCGGAGTACAAGGCTCTTAACTCTTTCGAAGAATTTACCAGCAAGTTGGCAGAGTTTGAGTTGGCCGGCAAGCCAAACCTCATGCCTTTTTATGTGGCACCTGACTTTATGGATGCGACAATAAATGTTCTTTGGGCAGATTCATTAGGTATTATCTTACCAGATACGACCTACTATGAAGAAGGTCATGAAAAAGGAGCAGAATTGCTAAAAACGTGGAGAGAGAGTCAAGAGGCCCTCTTACCTAAGTTTGGTTTTTCAGATGAAGAGATCAAGGACCTTCTGGACAAACGTTTGGAACTGGATGCCAAGGTTGCCAAGTATGTCTTGTCAAATGAAGAAGGTTCTGAGTACGCCAAACTTTACCACCCGTACGAGTGGGCAGATTTTACTGCCTTAGTACCAGAGTTGCCTTTGGATGATTTCTTCACAGCGATTTTGGGGCAAACACCAGACAAGATTATCGTTCCAGAGGAACGTTTCTGGCAAGCAGCTAAGGACATTTACAGTGCGGATAATTGGGAGCTTTTGAAGGCGACCTTGATTTTGAAAGCGGCAGGAGCTTATACAGCCTTTCTGTCGGATGAAATTCGTATTCTAGCAGGAGCCTATAGTCGTGCCCTTTCTGGTACACCGCAGGCTCAAAACCAAGAAAAAGCAGCCTACAATCTGGCACAAGGCTACTTTGACCAAGCCCTCGGTCTTTGGTACGCTGAGGAAAAATTCTCACCAGAAGCCAAGGCCGATGTGGAAGCAAAAGTTGCCAAGATGATTGAGGTCTACAAGTCTCGTTTGGAAACTGCAGACTGGTTGGCTCAGGAAACGCGTGACAAAGCCATTGTCAAACTCAATGTTATCAAGCCTTACATTGGTTACCCAGATGCCTTGCCAGAGCGTTATTATAAGAAGATTATTGACCCAAGCAAGTCCTTGGTGGAAAATGCTATCGAACTAAACAAGATTGACATTGCCCATAGTTGGAGCAAGTGGAACAAGCCTGTGGATATTAAGGAATGGGGCATGCCAGCTCACATGGTCAATGCCTACTATAACCCACAGAAAAACTTGATTGTCTTTCCAGCAGCCATTTTGCAGGCGCCTTTCTACTCGCTAGAACAGTCTTCATCAGCTAACTACGGCGGTATTGGTGCTGTCATTGCCCACGAGATTTCCCATGCCTTTGACTCTAACGGTGCCTCCTTTGATGAGCATGGTAGTCTCAATAACTGGTGGACAGAAGAAGACTATGCGGCTTTTGAAGCTTGTACCCAGCAGGTCATTGACCAGTTTGAAGGTCAGGATTCTTATGGTGCCAAAATCAATGGTAAGTTGACTGTGTCAGAAAATATTGCCGACCTTGGTGGGATTGCAGCAGCCTTGGAAGCAGCCAAGTCAGAAGAAGACTTCTCCGCTGAGGAATTCTTCACCAACTTTGCTCGTATCTGGCGAATGAAGGCCCGTCCTGAGTTCATGCAGATGTTGGCAAGTGTGGATGTCCATGCACCAGGTCATTTGCGCACTAACATCCAGTTGCCAAACTTCGATGAATTCCATGAAACATTTGGCGTTCAAGAAGGCGACGGCATGTGGCGTGCAAAAGAAGACCGTGTGATTATTTGGTAACATTGTAACACTCAACATCGAACCTTGGTAATTCGATTTGCTAAGTAAAAGGGTCTAGTGATTCTTTTCAGCTAATTCCTTTGAAATAGAAAAAAGAACAGATCCTAAGCTGTGCATGCATTAACCAGTCGGATGTTAAGTTTCATTGGATATCATATAGCAAAAATCTCGTTTCGACGGGATTTTTTGCTACAATAGAAGGTAATTTTAGGAGGTGCTACAGATGAAAGTTGGTTTAGTTTTAGAGGGTGGGGGTATGCGAGGCCTTTATACTGCGGGTGTTCTAGATGCTTTTTTAGATGCTGATATTCATGTTGATGGGGTCGTTTCAGTTTCCGCAGGAGCACTTTTTGGCGTTAATTTCCTTTCCAAACAAAGAGGCAGAGCGATTCGCTATAATAAGCGTTTTATTAAAGATAAGCATTATATGGGATTGAGATCCTGGTTGACAACAGGAAATATGGTCAACAAAGACTTTACTTATTACAAGGTACCAATGGAGTTAGATAGGTTTGACCAAGAGGCCTTTGCCAAGTCTGGCGTGCCTTTCTATGTGACAGTGACCAATGTCGAAACCGGTCTGCCTGAGTATTACAAAATTGACCATGTCTTTGAGCAAATGGAATTGTTGCGCGCCAGTTCAGCATTGCCTCTCGTTTCAAAAATTGTCGAAGTTGATGGTAAAAAATACTTAGATGGTGGTCTTTCGGACTCCATCCCTGTGGACTTTTCTAGAAGCCTGGGGTTTGACAAATTGATTGTGATATTGACACAACCCATTGATTACCGCAAGAAGCCCTCTAGCGGTCGGGTCTACCGCTTGCTTTACAAGAAATATCCTAAGTTTGTGGCGGTGGCTTCAAAACGTTACCAGCATTACAATGATACGGTTGAAAAGATTATCCAGTTGGAACATCAGGGTCAGGTTTTTGCAGTCCGCCCTCAAAAGCCGCTCGAAATAGGACGTTTGGAAAAAAATCCAGTCAAATTTGACGAGATTTATGGGCTTGGTCTGGCGGACGGGGAGAAAGCTGTCGCGAGATTGATGGGGTATTTGGGAAATGAAGAGTAATGAGCAGGAATCCCCCGTGATTTCTGCCTTTTTTCTTTCCTTATTTCGTGATATAATGGTAAAGATAATTTATTGACATGGAGAAATGACATGAGCTTCTACAATCACAAGGAAATCGAGCCCAAATGGCAGGAATTTTGGGCAAAAAATCATACTTTTAAGACGGGAACAGATGCGGACAAGCCAAACTTTTATGCGCTAGACATGTTCCCTTATCCGTCTGGTGCGGGCTTGCACGTTGGTCACCCTGAGGGCTATACTGCGACCGACATTCTCAGCCGTTACAAGCGTGCCCAAGGCTACAACGTCCTTCACCCAATGGGTTGGGATGCCTTTGGTCTGCCAGCAGAGCAATACGCTATGGACACGGGAAATGACCCAGCTGACTTTACAGCAGAAAACATTGCCAACTTCAAACGTCAGATTAACGCCCTTGGCTTTTCTTACGACTGGGACCGCGAGGTTAATACGACTGACCCCAACTACTACAAGTGGACCCAGTGGATTTTCACTAAGTTGTATGAAAAAGGCCTAGCCTACGAGGCAGAAGTGCCTGTCAACTGGGTAGAGGAATTGGGAACAGCTATCGCCAACGAAGAGGTCCTTCCTGACGGAACGTCTGAACGTGGTGGCTACCCAGTTGTTCGCAAGCCAATGCGTCAATGGATGTTGAAAATCACTGCCTATGCAGAACGCTTGCTCAATGATCTAGAAGAGGTTGATTGGCCAGAGTCAATCAAGGATATGCAGCGCAACTGGATTGGTAAGTCAACCGGTGCCAATGTGACTTTCAAGATTAAGGACACAGACAAGGACTTCACAGTCTTTACTACCCGTCCAGATACTCTTTTTGGTGCGACCTATGCTGTCCTTGCTCCTGAGCACGACTTGGTGGATAGCATTACCTCACCAGAGCAGGCAGAGGCCGTGGCAGAGTACAAACGCCAAGCCTCTCTCAAATCAGACCTGGCTCGTACTGACCTTGCCAAAGACAAGACAGGTGTTTGGACTGGTGCTTATGCCATCAACCCTGTGAACAACAAGGAAATTCCAATCTGGATTGCCGACTATGTACTGGCAAGCTACGGAACAGGTGCCATCATGGCGGTTCCTGCCCACGATGAGCGTGACTGGGACTTTGCCAAACAGTTTGGTTTGGACATCATTCCAGTTTTGGAAGGTGGCAATGTAGATGAAGCACCTTTCACAGAAGATGGTCTTCACATTAATTCAGACTTCTTAGATGGTCTCAACAAGGCTGATGCCATTGCTAAAATGGTGGCTTGGTTGGAAGAAAATGGTGTTGGTCAAGAAAAAATTTCTTACCGCCTCCGTGACTGGCTCTTCAGCCGTCAACGTTATTGGGGTGAGCCAATTCCAATCATCCACTGGGAAGACGGTACTTCCACAGCAGTCCCAGAAAATGAGTTACCTCTGGTATTGCCAAAAACCTCAGACATCAAGCCTTCAGGTACAGGGGAGTCACCTCTTGCTAACTTGACAGACTGGTTGGAAGTCGTGCGTGAAGACGGCGTAAAAGGTCGCCGTGAAACCAACACCATGCCACAATGGGCGGGTTCTAGCTGGTACTACCTGCGCTATATTGACCCGCACAATGATGAGAAATTGGCAGACGAAGAGCTTCTCAAGGCTTGGTTGCCAGTGGATATCTACATCGGTGGTGCCGAGCACGCAGTCCTTCATTTGCTTTATGCTCGCTTCTGGCATAAGTTCCTTTACGACCTCGGTGTTGTGCCGACCAAAGAGCCCTTCCAAAAACTCTTTAACCAAGGCATGATTTTGGGGACTAGCTACCGTGACAGCCGTGGTGCTCTTGTTGCGACCGACAAGGTGGAGAAGCGCGATGGGTCCTTCTTCCACATCGAAACTGGTGAAGAGTTGGAGCAGGCACCTGCTAAGATGTCTAAATCTCTTAAGAACGTGGTTAACCCAGATGATGTGGTCGAGCAGTTCGGTGCAGATACTCTTCGTGTTTATGAAATGTTCATGGGCCCACTTGATGCGTCAATCGCCTGGTCAGAAGAGGGTCTCGAAGGTAGCCGTAAGTTCCTTGACCGTGTCTATCGCCTCTTAACCACCAAGGAGATTGTGGCGGACAATAGCGGAGCGCTTGATAAAGTTTACAATGAGACTGTGAAGACAGTGACAGAGCATATTGAAGACCTGAAATTCAACACGGCTATCGCCCAGCTCATGATTTTTGTCAACGCAGCCAACAAAGAAGACAAGCTTTATGTTGACTACGCCAAAGGATTTGTCCAATTAATCGCCCCATTTGCACCACACTTGGCAGAAGAACTCTGGCAGGGTCTTGCAAATACGGGTCAATCAATTAGCTATGTCGCATGGCCAACATATGACGAAAGTAAGCTGGTAGAAAGCGAAGTGGAAATCGTTGTCCAAATCAAAGGCAAAGTAAAAGCTCGCTTGACTGTAGCCAAAGACTTAGCACCAGATGAACTTGAAAAAGTTGCCCTTGCAGACGAAAAAGTCCAAGCTGAAATCGCTGGGCAAACAGTGGTGAAGGTGATTACGGTTGTAAACAAATTGGTTAATATTGTTGTGAAATAACCAAACTAGTGAATATCCTGGCGAAATAAATGTAAATAACAAGAAACGACTTCCATGTGGAGGTCGTTTTTGTATTTATACTCAATAAAAATCAACAGTAGCCTAGCTTCAACTATTTGGGAAATCTTGAAGGCTGAAAATAAAGTGAACTGAGTTCGCATCATTAAGCCGAAGATAGAACTTTGTCACTTTCTCATTTCAAAGTAACAGGCTGAAAAGCGCCATTGGTGCTTTTTATTCACCAAGGCTCTTAACAACGGATATTTTAGATGTTCGAAGAGTATTAGATAAATTCCTGTTCTTCCAACCATGCTCGAATAACAGAAAGGGTTTTACCTTGAAATTTTCCAGTTGGGTACATATGATCGGCTCCTGTTAGTGAGACTAGAACAGAATCTTTGTAATTATGTGCTGTTTTTCTGGCGATGGCAGAGACAGTCATTTTGTCCTCACTTCCTGTGATGACCAAGACAGGTCCGGTAATGTTACGAAAGTCCACATAGCTTGCTCTGCTTTTATCTAGGAATGGAAAGGCCATTTGTGTGTAAACCTTGCCTGAGTCAGGGACGAGGTTTTGATAGAGCTTTTCTTTTATACTAGGATCCTGTGCATTGAGGCAGTAAGAAAAGAAGGCTTTTTTATAAGGTGGAATAGGCTTTCTCCAAAATCCCCAGCGAAGAAAATGGGGTAAGAAACTGGCAAGCATGGTTGGATAAAGAGCGAAGATATCGGCAGTTGGGGCAGGGCCCATGAGAATCATGCCAGCAACAGGGGTACGTTCCGCAACCATTTGGGCTAAGAGACATCCAAGTGAGTGACCCAGAAGTAAAGGTGGCTCTTCTAGACTTTCGACTAAGGATACCAAGTCATCCACGTAGTCTGTCAAACTAACGTCACCGACTTTTTTGATCCCTTCTTCATAGGGTAAATCGTGATAGCGTAAACTAGGGGTATGGATCTGTAAGCCAGTTTTTTCTAACTGACTAGCAAAGTCTCCCCAGAATGTGCCATTACACCAGGTACCGTGTATTAAAACGATGCTTTTCATAGGTTTACTCCTGACTTTTTCTTAATTATAGCATGAGAAAAAAACAATTGTTAAGTATTTACAACCTATCTGTAATATTTGTTACGTTATTTTAAGCTCTATGCAAGAATTGTCCTATAGGATGGATTGGGTGAAAAAAACTTAAAGGAATCAAATAATATGAACCACCAAATTATCAAAAGATATCTTAAATTAGGGATATTTGCTCTGTTTATGGGAAATCTGTTTTGGACGGGAACATCCACTATTCTTGCGGATGACCTAACTGTAAATGATAGACCTTCGTTAGAAATATTAAAAAAGCAGGCTTTAGCAACAAAAGCTGCAGCGAAAAAAAAGAGCTGAAGAAGCAGCATTGTCTACAAATATGGTTTCAGAGGTGACGGTCGAATATACATCCAATACTTACCCAGCAGGTCAATGTACATGGGGAGCAAAAGAAATGGCACCATGGGTTGGGAACTATTGGGGAAACGCCGGAGATTGGACAACCAGTGCAGCTTCCTTAGGCTATGAAGTTGGAACAATACCAAAAGTTGGCGCAATTACAGTCTGGACAGATGAAAATGGTGGCTACGGGCATGTTGCCTATGTGACAGATGTGGCTACCGATGGTCAAATTCAAGTCACTGAGTCAAACTATAATGGATCCTATTATCCAAGTAATATTCGAGGTTTCTTTGATCCGACAAAAACCAGTGAGGGAAAGGTAAGTTATATTTATCCCCCTGCTGGAGTGTGAGACTGCAAGATTAAATTAGTGTAATAAAGTTTACGCATGTTCGTTATATCAAAATAAAAAAGTAAAGTTAAAGTAGAACATTTCAAATGTTCTACTTTAACTTTACTTTTTTGCCATTGATTATTTTTTAGGAGAAAATAGGTATTTTAAGAGACTAGTAGATCAAAATGATTTACATTAAAAAAGTTAATCATTGTGATAAAAAAAATATATTAGGCGGATGTTTGGCTTCATGGTAACATATGTTTCATGACAGTTTTATTGTACTTATTTTTTTATAAATTAGGAAATGCGTGAATAATGATTGAGGGGAGGTGAGAAATCATTGTCAAATAAAAAATTAGGGTGTAAATACTACAAAAGGAGATGAGGTATGGAATTTAGTACGAGAGCAATACATGGACAAGTTGATGATAGTAGTAAAGGAGCTGTAACTTATCCGATTTACCTTTCCTCAACGTTCTTACAGGAAAATATAAATGAATTTGGTGAATTCGTTTATAGTCGAAGTGCCAACCCAACTCGTTCTGCTTTGGAGAAGCAAATAGCTGACTTGGAAGAAGCCAAGTACGTTTTTGCAACTTCTACAGGCATGGCTGCGACCGCCATTGCATTTGAGCTGTTGAATAGTGGTGATAAAATTTTAGTTTCTGATAATGTATATGGAGGGACGTGGCAATTTATTACAGAATTATTTGCCTCTCGGAACTTGTACTATGAGCTAGTAGCTGACTTTAATGATTATGATTTCTCAAAATTAGATGACACTATAAAGGCCGTTTTTATTGAAACTCCAACAAATCCTCTCTTAGGAGTAACGGATTTGAAAAATGTAATTAGAGCAGCTAAAGCAGCGGGACTGCTAGTTATTGTGGATAATACCTTTATGACTTCTTATCTCCAAAAACCACTTGATTTTGGTGCTGATATAGTTGTTTATTCTGCGACTAAATATTATGCAGGACATTCTGATATTTTGGCAGGATTAGTGGTAACAAACAGAGAAGATCTTTATCCGCGTATTAAGTTAGTGCATAAATTATTAGGTGCAATTCTTAGCCCGTTTGATAGTTTTCTCTTATCACGAGGAATTAAGACTTTGGCTCTTCGAATGGAACGTCACGAGGAGAATGCCCATGCTATAGCCAAATATTTAGAATCGAAAGAGGGAGTAACAGTTTTTTACACAGGATTAAAGAGTAATCCCGGGTATTCCCTTCAACTGAAGCAATCAAAAGGTCATGGAGGAGTCCTTTCCATTTTGGTGGATCAAAATAAATATGACTTAAGGGCTTTTATAAAATCGTTGAAAATTTTTGGTTTTGCAGTTAGCCTAGGTGGGGTTGAGTCCTTGATTTGCCTACCTGCCTCTATGACTCATGAATCCTATGATAGAGAATTACAAGAGGCAATTGGGATAAAAGAGAATTTACTACGTTTAGCTGTTGGAATTGAGTCGGTTCAAGATTTACAAAATGATTTAGAACAAGCATTTGAACAAGCAAAGAAATAGGAGATTAACAAATATGAAAAAAATGACAATTTTCACAACTTTAGTACTATCAGCATTTATCTTAGCTGCCTGTGGGGAATCAGATTCTATTAGTTCAAAAGGTGATTCAAATCAGACACTTTTGGAACAAATACAAAAAGAAGGTGTTATTCAAATCGGTACAGAAGGTGCCTATGCTCCGTATTCTTACCATGATGAAAGTGGAGAATTAGTTGGTTACGATGTTGAGGTAGCAGAAGCTGTTGCTGAAAAACTAGGAGTAAAGGTAGAATTTGTTGAAACAGAATGGGATTCAATGATTGCGGGTTTAGACGCAGCTCGTTTTGATACTATCGCTAACCAAGTTGGAATAACAGATGAGCGAAAAGAAAAATATATTTTTTCAAACCCATATACCTATATTTAT
This sequence comes from Streptococcus sp. VTCC 12886, assembly GCF_049893425.1. Classification (NCBI taxonomy): domain Bacteria; kingdom Bacillati; phylum Bacillota; class Bacilli; order Lactobacillales; family Streptococcaceae; genus Streptococcus; species Streptococcus sp. VTCC 12886. The sequence goes on from NZ_JBMVJB010000011.1 coordinate 14,071, forward strand.
GGAGCGTTGATTACCAAGCAGGGGAATAGTGAAATTAAAGATTTTTCGGATTTATCCGGTAAGAAGTCGGCAAATAGCCTAACTAGTAACTGGGCTGATTTAGCACGTGAAAATGGAGCAGAAGTTGTGGGTGTAGATGGTTTTGCACAAGCTATTGAACTCTTGACAGCTGGTCGTGTAGACGCAACCTTGAATGATAACCTAGTTTTCTTAGACTATATCAAACAACATCCAGATGCTCCTATTCAAGTTGCAACTTTGTCACAAGATGTTTCTGAGACAGCCTTTCCAGTTGTTAAGGGGGAAGACGAATTGGTGGAAGCGATTGATGCTGCTTTGGCCGAACTTTCTAGTGAAGGGAAATTGACAGAAATTTCAAATAGATACTTCGGAGAAGATGTATCACAAGCTAAGTAAATAGGAGATACCATGACATCTAGATTGTTGCAATTGTTGATTGACTCATTTTTACAAATACTTATACCAGGTCTGCTTGTGACAATTCCCCTAACTATACTTTCTTTTGTCTTCGGGCTTATCATTGCCATTGGAACAGCTATGGTACAAATTGCTAACATTTCTATCCTCAAACAATTAGCCCGATTCTATATTTGGATTGTACGAGGGACACCACTTTTGGTTCAACTTTATGTAATTTTTTACGGGTTACCAAGTTTAGGTGTTGTATTAGATGCCTTTCCTTCAGCAGTTTTAGTTTTTTCAGTAAACACAGGTGCTTATGCTGCGGAAACCATTCGTGCATCAATAGAGTCAGTACCCAAAGGACAAATGGAAGCTGGATATACTGTTGGGATGAGTTTTTCTCAAATAATGCGTAGAATCATTCTTCCTCAAGCAATTCGTGTGGCTTTTCCACCTTTATCCAACACATTAATCAGTCTAGTAAAAGATACTTCCCTAGCAGCAAATATTACTGTCTTGGAAATGTTTATGACAACCCAACAAATTGCTGCTAGAACATATGAACCATTTGCTCTCTATTGTGAGGTTGGTCTTATCTATTTACTTTTTTCAACCATTTTGACAAAACTACAAACTTATGGTGAAAAGAAGTTAGCAGTCTATTAGGAGGTCTAAATGATTCAAGCAAGTGGAATTGAAATAGCTTTTAACGGGCAACAGATTTTAAAAGGTGTTGATTTACAGGTCAGTTCAGGGGAAGTTGTTGTCATTTTAGGACCATCTGGATCTGGCAAAACAACTCTTCTTCGTTCTTTGAATTTTCTAGAGTCGGTTGATATGGGGCGCTTATTCTTTGATGACGAAAATTATGATCTGACTAACATTAGTCAAAAAGAGATTGCGTCCATCCGAAAGAGAACATCTTATGTCTTTCAAAACTATAACTTATTTGTTAATAAGACTGCTCTACAAAATGTTACAGAAGGTCTGATCATAGCTAGAAAAATGGTTAAGAAAGATGCTGAACAAATTGGTATGGCAGCTCTAGACAAGGTCGGGCTATCTGATAAATATGACTTTTATCCAAGTCAATTATCAGGTGGTCAACAGCAAAGAGTTGGTATTGCTAGAGCAATTGCCACGAGTCCAGAAGTAATCTATTTTGATGAACCTACCTCTGCATTGGATCCAGAACTAATTGGTGAAGTATTAGAAGTGATGATCCAATTGGCTAAGGAGGGTATGACAATGATCATTGTGACTCATGAGATTGGTTTTGCACGTGAAGTCGCGGATAGAGTGGTTTTTATGGAAGGCGGTCAAATAGTCATAGAAGGTTCGCCAGAAGATATATTAAATCAACCAAAAGAAACCCGAATTCAACAATTCTTGTCTCGAATTCAAAATTCTACCGACAATCGGTACGAAACGTTAGGATAAACTAGTAATGAAGTTAAACAAAAAGTCTCCTTTTCAGAGTACGATATTCTCCGTATCATCACAAAGTATAAAACTAATGACACAAGATAAAACTACCTCCATGGGTGCGACCGAATATGGTTAAATCCAAGGGGGTAGTTTTTGTGTACAAATCTTACTTATTTTTAATAAATATATATTGAAAGGGCTTTACTTTTTAGTGGTCAATAGTATATAATAACACTAAGAAAACGTTTGCACTTTATGGCTTTGAAATCTAAAGGGGAGAAATATGACGACGTTGGCGGATGTGGCGAAAAGGGCCAATGTTTCAAAGATGACTGTTTCTAGGGTTCTGAATCATCCGGAACTTGTCACAGAAGAGTTAAAACAACTGGTCCAATTAGCGATGAAAGAGTTAGACTATCAACCAAATGTTGTAGCAAAAGCCCTTGCTCAACAACGGACATTGACAGTTCAAGTTATCATTCTAGAGGAGATGGAGATTGTAGAGCCTTACTATGCCGAATTGATTGCAGGGATTGCTCTTGGATTGAGTGAAAAAAATTACACGATGCAGATTGTGACCGAAAAGCACCAAGTAACAGACCAATGTGATGGTTATATCGTTACTGGAGCACGTACTTCAGACTATAGTTGGCTGAAAAGTTTAAATAAACCAGTAGTACTTTTTGGAGAGAATCGAGCAGGGATACCTTTTGTTGACACACAGAATAAAGAAGCAACCTATCAAGCCAGTAGATTTGCAACAAGAAAAGGATATCATCAAGTTGTATTTGTGGGAATCGATTTACCAGATACTTTTGCTCAAGCTAGAGAAGCTGGGTACTTAGAGGCTATGGATGAGTTAGGTCAAAAACCAAGTGTTTACCGATTAGAAAATCGGTCAAGGATAGCAGAAAAGTTCATTACACAATTTAATAAGTTAATGCCAAATACATGCTTTATCTGTGCCTCAGACCGAATAGCTTTGGGAATTGCTCGAGGATTAATGAATATGTCAAGGAATGTACCTGAAGATTACGGGATTATTGGGTTTGATGGAATATTTATTGATCGAGTTTCTAATCCACAGTTGACAACGATGAAACAACCCTTTCGTCAAATGGGAAGAATTAGTGTTAGCCAGTTGATGCGCTTGGTTGAAGGACGGGAATTGAAAGAATACAACCGGTATTGTCAAGCGAGTTTAGTCGAGAGAGAGAGCACTCGGTCTTAACAATTAAAGTCTTCATAAGTAGGGAATTGTCCAAAGTACAGTTAGAAACTATCTAACAATAAGTTCCAGTGGCACAATCCCCTTATTTTTTAAGTAAAACTGTTACCGCTAACAATTAAGAAAACGTTTGCAAAGTAAGGGCTGTTTTTTATATACTATTATTATTATATTAGACATACCAAAGGAGAATGGAATGAATAAAAAACGTTTGCGTGTAGCAAAGAAATCACCAATGTTTGAAAAAAAGGTTATTTTTGGGATACGTAAGTTCACGGTGGGTGTTGCATCAGTCGGTATTGCAACAGCTTTTTTGATATCCGGAACTGGCCAATTAGTTCAAGCAGAGGAAGTAGCAACTCCCTCTACGGAAATAACAGCTCCAGTTAATACAGATCAAACGTCAGATGTTGATGCTACTGCATCAGTCGCTGGCAGTGAGTTGGTTGAAGAGGTTGTAACTTCTGACACAACTGCTACAGAGGCATCAACACTAGTTGCTGAAGCAGGCGAAGCTTTCGATGCACAAGTAAATACAGCATCAGTAGAAAATGTTGCAACTGTAGCAGAAACAGCTACATTGACCACCCCAGCAGAAGCGCCAATTGAAACAGCTACATTGACCACCCCAGCAGAAGCGCCAATTGAAGAAGGTAGTATTCGTCTGCACTTTGAAAATGTAGACGAAACAGCACCAGAAAGTCAAGGTTTGTGGACTTGGGGAGGAGTTGAAACACCATCTGATGGAAATAAATGGCCAACTGATACAGTGAATTTCTCAAGTAGCCAAGTGGATGACTACGGCCATTATGTTGATATTAAAAAATCTGAGACACCAGGCACAATCGGTTATGTGGTCCTTAAAGATGGGAAAAAAATAACAGAATCGGACCAAAAAGTGGAGCTTCTTGTTCCGGAACAAAATGAGGCTTGGATTGCTAGCGATTATACTGTTTCTAGCTATGAGCCACTCAAGGATGAAAATGTTCTCCGCATCAATTACACACGTGAAGACAACAATTATGATGGTTGGGGCGTATGGACTTGGGGAGATACGACTGAAGTAAGTAACGGCTGGCCAGTAGGTGCCGTTGATTTTAAAGTTGGGAAATACGGTGCTTATGTTGACATTCCTCTTTCAAATGGTTTAGATTCTAAACTTGGTTTTCTGCTCATCAACCAGAATAATCCAGATCTTGCTGGCAATAAATCGATTGATTTAGCTTTTGCAGATCGTAAACGGCATAGCCAAATTTTCCTTCGGAATGGTGATGACAAAGTCTATACCAATCCATACTTTATCGAAGAAAAAGTAGAATTAGATACAAGCAAAGCTACTCCGGGAACTAAAAATGTAACCATTGAAGCAAGTATAAACGCTCCTTTCAACTACAACGAAAGTGGTCTTGTTTCTGTAGCTATAACCAATCCTGAAAGTGCTGAAATTATCAAAATGGAAGTCGACACTACTACACTGGGTGGTGGTATCGTACCAATTTCAACAGAGCTTAATCGTGTAACGATTAAGGCAACTTCTGACACAGCTCCAGGGACATACAGTCTACCTGTAAAGGTATATGATAAAGACAATGGCTACTACGAAACAAAATTGGATGTGACCATTACGGAGCGCATTAAGGCAGAAGGTGAAAAAGACTGGGACGAGCAAGTCATCTACTTTATGATGACTGACCGTTTCTACAATGGTGACGTTAGCAATGATCAGGTGGTTGTTGGAGACGTAACTAACCCTCGTGGTCTCTACCAAGGCGGAGATTTTAAAGGGGTTACAGCTAAGTTGGACTACTTGAAAGAATTGGGTGTGGATTCTATCTGGTTGACACCAATTGTTGAAAATATTCCACAGAATGTTGGTAGCGCTACAGATGGAGAATACTACGCCTATCATGGCTACTGGGCATCAAATTTTGAAGAACTAAATCCACATTTGGGAAGTTTAGACGATTTCCACGAATTGATTGATGCCGCAGCCGAAAAAGGAATCAATATCATTGTTGACGTGGTGCTGAATCATGCTGGCTATGGCACAGAAGAAACCTTTGCGGGCATGGTACGGACCAAGGAAGAAGATAAGCAGGGAGATGACCAATTAGGCTCATTATCTGGATTACCAGACTTCAAGACAGAAGAAGCTACAGTACGCAATCAGTTGGTTGCTTGGCAGGCATCTTGGTTGGATCGCTCAAAAACTGCTAAAGGTAATTCAATCTATGGTTTCCGTGTCGATACAGTCAAACACGTTGATGATACCACATGGCAACATTTCAAAAATGAATTGGTGGATAGAGATCCTGACTTCCACTTGATTGGAGAATCTTGGGGAGCTAACTATAAAGATACCAAGGGTGACTTGGGAATCGGTACTATGGACAGCTTGTTGGACTTTGGCTTCAAGGATATCGCCAAGTATTTGGTCAATGGTCAACTGAAAGCAGCTGGAAAAGAGCTAGAAGAGCGTAGCAAGGTTCTGACTAGCGCAGCTTCTCTGGGTCAATTCTTGGGCAGTCATGACGAAGATGGTTTCCTTTACAGTCTCGGTGGCGCAGAAAAAGAAGGAAATCTGGATAAACTGAAATTGGCTGCTAGTCTCTTGATTACTGCTAAAGGTCAGCCTGTCATCTACTACGGTGAAGAATTAGGCCAATCTGGACAAAACAACTGGCCAGCTTATGACAACCGGTACGATTTCGATTGGAGTAAGGTAGAGACAAGTGACATAGAGGACCATTACCAAAAATTGTTGGCTTTCCGTAATGGAAATTCAACATTGCTCTCACGTGGTGATACAACAACACTTGCTGGAAATGATAGCCAAGGTTGGCTTATCAGCAAACGCAGTTACCAAGATCAAGCTGCCTATCTTGTCTTCTCAACCAATACCGAGAGCAAGGAAATGGCGATTGAAGTATCTGGGAAAGATGTGGTTGTAACAGATGCATACACAGGAAAATCTTATCAAGCTATTGAGAAAGACGGTAAATGGGTCGTTCAAGTAGAACTTCCAACTATCGGTCAAGGTGGTACCATGCTCCTTCAGACAGAAGCAGGTGACATCGTCAATGCAAGTGTGCAAGGAGCAACTGAAGAACCAATTGAAGCAGGCTACTTCCGTGTTCACTTTAAAACTCTACCATCTGATAATTTATCTAGCTTAGGTTTATGGACATGGGATGATGTCGAAAAACCATCACCAGAAGTTGGTGCATGGCCAACAGGAGCGACTAATTTCAGTACTGCTAAGCAGGATGATTATGGCTATTATCTTGATATCAAGATGAAAGATGAAACAGCCAGCAAAATCAGTCTTCTGATTAATAATACATCTGGGGAAAATATAACCGGCGATAAAGTTATTGAGCGAATTAGCACCAAGATGAATGAAGCTTGGTTTGATGAGAATTATCAACTCAGCCTCTATCAACCACTTAAAGAAGGATATATTCGGATTAATTATTTCCGTACAGATGGTGATTATGACCAAAAAGGTCTCTGGATCTGGGGTGATGTGACTGACGTTACCTTGGGTGATTGGCCAGATGGTATTGATTTTGAAAACCAAGGTAAATATGGTGCCTATATCGATGTCAAATTGACAGATTTACCAAGTTCAATTGGCTTCCTACTATTGGATGAAAGCAAGTCAGGAGATGATGTAAAGATTCAGCAGAAAGATTACAGCTTTACAGATTTGAAAAATCAGACACAAATCTTCCTTAAAGATGATGATCCAACAATCTACACAAATCCTTATTTTGTGAACAACGTCCGTGTAACAGGCGTTTCCCATGTTAGTCTAACAGCTCTAGAAGCAGCATTTACAACGCTTGAAGGTGCTGATAAGGAAAGTATTTTAGAGAAATTATCTGTCACAGATAAAAATGGTCAGACGGTGACTGTGACGGACCTTGTCTTGGATGCCACCAGCAACAAGGTGCGAGTCCTCGGGGATTTCAACCAAGAAAATGCTGGCTACACCCTCAAATATGGCAATGATAGCTTCACAACAACTATGAGCTGGCAATTGAAGGATGAGCTCTATGCTTATGATGGAGAACTTGGTGCGCGTGTGAGTCAGGCTGGTAGTGTCGTTGATATGACTCTCTGGTCTCCAAGTGCAGACAGTGTAGCAGTTGTTCTTTATGATAAGGATGATCAGTCTAAAGTGGTCGGTAAATTAGCCATGACCAAGGGCGATAAAGGACAATGGGATCTTGAATTGAACAGTCAATCAGATCTTGGTATCACAGATTATCGTGGTTACTATTACCATTATGAAATTACTCGTGGGGATCAATCTGTTCTTGTTTTAGATCCATATGCTAAGTCTTTAGCGGAGTGGAATAGTGATTTAGCAGATACTGATCCATCTTATCGTATTGCCAAAGCGGCGATTGTGGATCCATCAGAAGTTGGTCCAAGCGATTTGGATTATGCTACTATTCCTAATTTCAATCAGCGTGAAGATGCGATTATATATGAAGCACATGTTCGTGACTTCACATCAGATCCTGCAATTTCGGATGAATTGACTGCTCAGTTTGGTACCTTTGCAGCCTTTGCAGAGCGTCTCAGCTACCTCAAGGAATTGGGTGTGACTCATATTCAATTATTGCCTGTTATGAGCTACTATTTTGTCAATGAATTGATAAATGGAAAGAGGATGGATGAGTACGCGTCAAGCAACAGTAACTACAACTGGGGTTATGATCCACAGAGCTACTTTGCCTTTACAGGTATGTATTCTACAGATCCGACAGATCCAATGAAACGCATCGAAGAGTTCAAAAACCTGGTCAATGAAATTCACAAACAAGGCATGGGTGTGATTTTGGATGTGGTGTATAACCACACTTCTAAGACTTTCTTATTTGAAGATTTAGAGCCAAACTATTATCACTTCATGGAGGCAGATGGTACGGCTAAATCTAGCTTTGGTGGGGGTCGTCTCGGAACAACTCATTATATGAGTCGCCGTGTCCTCGTTGATTCCATCAAGTATCTTGTGGATGAGTTTAAGGTAGATGGTTTCCGCTTCGATATGATGGGTGACCATGATGCCGAAGCGATTGAGCTGGCCTTTACCGAGGCACAAAAACTCAATCCAAACATCATTATGCTTGGTGAAGGTTGGAGAACCTTTACAGGCGACGCCAATCAGCCTGTTCAGCCAGCGGACCAAGACTGGATGAGTTCAACAGATACTGTTGCGGTATTCTCAGATGAAATTCGCAATACACTTAAATCTGGTTATCCAAACGAAGGTCAGCCAGCCTTTATCACAGGCGGTGCTAAGAGTGTAGAATCTGTCTTTAATAACATCAAGGCACAACCAGGAAACTTCTTGGCAGATGATCCAGGTGATGTGATCCAATATATTGCTGCGCATGATAACTTGACTCTCTTTGATATCATTGCTCAGTCCATCAAGAAGGACCCATCAATCGCTGAAAATTACACTGAAATTCACCAACGTCAACGTTTGGGTAATTTGCTAGTTTTGACTTCTCAAGGGACACCGTTTATCCATTCTGGTCAGGAGTATGGACGGACCAAACAGTTCCGTCACCCTGATTATCAGTACCCTGTAGCAGAAGATCAAGTGCCGAACAAAGCTCATTTGTTGACAAATGCTGATGGTACACCATTTGATTACCCATACTACATTCATGACTCTTATGATTCATCTGATGCGGTCAATAAGTTTGACTGGACCAAAGCGACAGATGAGACCCTCTATCCAGAGAATACCCGTACTCAGGCCTTTACAAAAGGATTGATTGCCTTGCGTAAATCTACAGATGCCTTCCGTTTGGGAACAAAAGACCAAGTCGATCAAAAGGTTAGCTTGATTTCAATTCCAGGTCAGAACGGTATTGCTACCAACGATGTGGTTATTGCCTATCAAACCATTGCAAGCAACGGTGATCGCTATGCTGTATTTGTCAATGCTGACAGTAAGGAACGTAGTTTTGTTCTTTCAGATATTTACAAAGACTTACTGCAGGGTCAAGTACTGGTTGATGGTGAACGTGCAGGTGTAGAAGCATTGTCTGATTTAGTGGGTGTTGAATTGACTGATAGTGCAGTTGTTCTTGCACCTTTGACTGCAACCGTGATTCGTTTGCCTTATATCATTACAGAAGTTCCAGATACAGCACCTAAAGAACGTACAGAAGAATCTGTCCTTCCGATTGTAGAGGAAGTTCGCTATGATGCAACTCTTGCAAAAGGTCAATCTTATGTGCTTCAAGAAGGTAAGGCAGGTAAGAGAGTCTTGGTTTATAAAGATGTCTTGGTTGACGGCAAGGTAGTAGCAACAAAACTGTTATCTGAAACAGTAGTAGATGGTGAGGCACGGATTGTTGTTAAGGGTAGTATGGAGGCTAATGATGTGGTAGAAAAACCAAGTCTTTCTACTCCAACAGCTCAAGCGTCTGAACAAACCACAAGTGCATCAAACAAAGAAAGCCTACCAGATACAGGTGACCGACAAAGTGATTTGGCACTTCTAGGTCTCGGACTTGCTGGACTTGGTTTGACAATTGCTGCACAAGGAAGAAACAAAAAATCAGAAGAATAGTATTCTTCGGTCGTAACAATAGTTTTTACAGTTTTTGGGAAAAGTTCAAAATGTAGCAAAATTATTGAGATAGACCACATTATAAAACGCATAGAATCAAAGGTTCAAGTGACATACTGATTTTATGCGTTTTTTTATTGAAGAATTTACTTGGATTTTAGATCTCAAAAATTGTAATTTGTTTCATACATTTATTGATTCCGCTCCTCTCAAAAAAATTTCGTCATATAGAAACAAGAATATTCTGACAGACATAGAAAACGCTTTATGGTATAATGAAAACATGACTTTATAAAAGGAGAAAAACATGTCAAATCTTTCAGTTAACGCCATCCGTTTCCTTGGTATTGATGCCATTGAAAAATCAAAATCAGGCCACCCAGGAATCGTTATGGGTGCAGCTCCTATGGCCTATAGCTTGTTTACAAAAGAACTTCATATCAACCCAGCACAACCTAACTGGATCAATCGCGACCGATTTATCTTGTCAGCAGGACATGGCTCCATGCTTCTTTATGGCCTCCTTCATTTGTCAGGATTTGAAGATGTCACAATGGACGAGATCAAGAATTTCCGTCAATGGGGCTCTAAAACACCTGGTCACCCGGAATTTGGTCACACAGCCGGTGTAGATGCTACAACTGGTCCTTTGGGGCAAGGGATTGCTTCAGCAGTTGGTTTTGCTCAAGCAGAACGTTATCTCGCTGCTAAATATAACCGCGATGGCTTCCCAATCTTTGATCACTATACTTATGTGATTTGCGGTGATGGGGACTTGATGGAAGGTGTTTCCTCAGAGGCTGCTTCTTATGCTGGACTCCAAAAATTAGAAAAACTCATCGTTCTCTATGATTCAAATGACATCAACTTGGATGGTGAAACGAAGGATGCCTTTACAGAAAGTGTTCGTGCACGTTACGATGCATATGGTTGGCATACAGACCTCGTAACAGATGGTACAGATGTAGATGCCATCTTTGCGGCTATTGAAAAAGCAAAAGCTGCTGGTAAACCATCACTTATCGAAATCAAGACAGTTATTGGTTATGGTTCGCCAAATAAAGCTGGAAGCAATGCGGCTCACGGTGCTCCTCTTGGTCCAGAAGAGGCAGAAGCAACTCGTAAGGCACTTGATTGGAACTATGCTCCGTTTGAAATTCCAGCTGAGGTCTATGCGGATTTCAAAGCTAATGTAGCTGACCGTGGAGTAGCTGCGTATGATACTTGGGTGAAATTGGTGGAAGACTACAAAGTAGCACATCCAGAATTGGCTGCAGAAGTAACAGCTATCTTGGAAGGTCGTGAATTGGCTGAGTTGACAGAATCTGATTTTCCTGTCTATGAAAATGGTTTCTCACAAGCAACTCGTAATTCATCACAAGATGCGATAAATGCAGCAGCGGCTGTATTACCAAATTTCTTTGGTGGTTCAGCTGACTTGGCACACTCAAATATGACTGTCATTAAGGGGGAAGGACTTCAAGACTCTGCTAATCCTCTGAATCGTAATATCCAATTCGGTGTGCGTGAATTTGCTATGGGTACTATCTTGAATGGTATGGCAGCACACGGTGGGCTTCGCGTTTTCGGTGGGACCTTCTTCGTCTTCTCAGACTATGTGAAAGCAGCAGTTCGTTTGTCAGCCCTTCAAGGTCTTCCTGTGACTTATGTCTTCACGCATGACTCAATTGCAGTTGGTGAAGATGGCCCAACTCACGAGCCAATCGAGCACTTGGCAGGACTTCGTGCCATGCCAAACCTCAATGTCTTCCGCCCAGCAGATGCGCGTGAAACACAGGCGGCTTGGTACTTGTCATTGACCAGCAAATCAACACCATCAGCCCTTGTTCTCACTCGTCAAAACTTGACAGTTGAAGAAGGAACAGCCTTTGACAAGGTTGCCAAAGGTGCTTATGTGGTCTATGAAGCAGCAGGCTTTGATACCATCCTTCTTGCATCTGGTTCAGAAGTGAACTTGGCTGTAAAAGCTGCCAAAGAACTAGAAGCAGCAGGCACTAAGGTTCGTGTGGTTTCTGTGCCATCTACTGAGCTCTTCGATGCACAAGATGCAGCTTATAAGGAAGAAATTCTTCCAAATACCATCCGTCGTCGCTTGGCCATTGAAATGGGTGCAACTCAAAGTTGGTACAAGTATGTCGGTCTTGATGGTAAAGTCCTTGGTATCGACAGGTTCGGTGCATCAGCTCCAGCACAAACAGTTATTGACAACTACGGCTTCACAGTAGAAAACGTAGTGAAATTGGTTGGCGAATTGTAATAAAGTCAGAAACAGCCTTTCGGGGCTGTTTTTCAAGTTCGTTTCAATTGTTATGGACAATACTGTGCGATTTTGAACATTGATACTCTTCGAAAATCAACATTATCCGTTGTCAAGAGCCTTTATGAATGAAAAGCTCCCAGCCTGTAACCTTGAAATGAGGTAGTAATAGAGTTCTATCTTCGGCTTAATGACGCGAACACAGTTCGCAATATTTCTAGCTCCAACTATCTCCTAGATAGTTGAAACTAGGCTACTTTTGATTTTCCTTGAGTATGATAATCAAAAAAAACGCACAATGATTATTCTAATGGAGAGATATCATCCTGCGTTTGTGTTTAGCATTTTAATTGTAGTTGCCTTTTGGTTTAAAAAATAAATAGGGAAATAAAATATTCTACAGAACGTCATAGATAAGTTTGAAGTTGAGTAAGGTTAATATGAAAGCCACAAGGTAGCCGAAAAGAGTGTTCCAACGGGCATTAACCATATTTCCCATTATTTTAGGGTTAGACGTAAAGTAAACAAGTGGAAAGATAGAAAATGGCAGAGCAAGTGAGAGGAATACTTGTGAATAGACAATTAGTTGATCTAGAACGGCTTCTTTATCCCCGTAAAATACAGCTGCAATGACTACTGGTAATAAGGCTAAGAGTCGAGTTGTTAATCGGATACTCCATTGTGGGAGTTTGAGGTTAAGAAAGCCTTCTGTGACAATCTGTCCAGTCAGTGTTCCTGTGATGGTTGAATTCTGGCCACTAGCCAATAAAGCGACTGCAAATAAAGTTGATAAGAAGCCGCTAGCAATACTCCCTGCAACTGAGGAGTCATTGAGTGCATTATACATTTGTGAAAAAGCACTGATATCACTAGAGTGTCCATAAAATAGTGTGGCTCCAAGAATGAGAAGTAAAGAATTGACAAAAAATGCTAGGCTTAGTTGTAAGTTTGAATCCCAACTCATAAAGCGTACCGCTTCAGAGATTGACTTATTATCTTCATAATTTACTTTCCGTGTCTGTGAAATGGACGAGTGCAGATAGAGATTGTGTGGCATGACTGTAGCGCCAATGATACCGAGAGCTAGAGTTAGTTGGCTATTAGTAGTAGTTTGATGAAGGTTGAATATAGAGAGATGAGGAAGATATCCGTGTAGAATCCCTGAAAAACTAGGTTTGGACAATGCTACTAGATAAATGAAAATACCTAAAATAGTTAAAATTAAGGTTGTTACCACGGCTTCTATTTTTCGAAAACCCAATTTCATCAGTGACAAGAGTAAGAAGACATCCAGTATGGTAATGAGAATGGAGAACAGTAATGGCCAGCCAAAGAGTAAATGAAGAGCAATACCAGAACCAATAACCTCAGCCAAATCAGTCGCCATTAAGGCTAATTCTATGACAATAAACAGCAGATAGCGTAGCCAACTAGGTAAATGTGTTGCTGTCATTTGGGCTAAATCTTGGCGAGTAACAATACCTAACTTTCCGGCCATTTGTTGCAGTTGCATGGCAATAAGAGAAGATATCAAGATAACAGATAATAAAAGGTATTTATAACTGGCACCACCTATAACACTAGTAAACCAGTTTCCTGGATCCATATAACCAACAGCTACTAGTGCTCCAGGTCCTAAAAATGCCTTTAGAGTCTTGAAAAAAACCACCATTTTTTGGAACAGCAATACTTTGATTTACTTCACTAAGCGATATTTTTGTTTTTTTCATAATGTTACTTCTTTCTGATGAAAGATATTATAACAGAAAAAAATCAATTTGTTAACAATGTTTAAATTATTTATTTGGCACACCTAAAATTTCAGATGCTAACGAATCCAATATGCAATAAAATAGAAATTATTGTACCTAGAGTAATTGATTTCTTGCATTGGATGGGAAAAAGAGAAGGAGTTCGATTTGATTTTGTAGCTTTAAGTCGGAAGATAATTTGCGTCACTTTTAAGAACTTAAATCATCATCTGAGTATATGAGGTTACTGGCTTAGCCATCAATTCGATTCTTCAAAGTTGGAGAGGGTATCTCGCTAAAGTATGGTTACTTATTCTCAAGTATCTTTATTTCTTTTTCGAAATTTCCATTAGCGAAAGAGTTCGTTTCGGATTTTCTGATATAATAGACCTATGCACTATACAGACGAAGAAAAAGAATATTTTATGAGACAAGCCTTAGAAGAGGCACGAAAATCCCTTGAAAAAGATGAAATCCCAATCGGTTGCGTTATTGTGAAGGAAGGGCAGATTATTGGTAGAGGCCACAATGCTCGTGAAGAGCTGAATCAGGCGATTATGCATGCTGAAGTTATGGCGATTCAAGAGGCTAATCGTGTTGAGGGGAATTGGAGGTTGCTTGGGACCACACTTTTTGTGACAATTGAACCCTGTGTCATGTGTAGTGGGGCTATTGGTCTCGCACGCATTCCAAGGGTGATTTATGGAGCAACCAATCAAAAGTTTGGTGCTGCTGGGAGTCTTTATGATATTTTAGCGGACGTCCGTCTGAATCATCGAGTAGAGGTGGAAAAGGGAATATTGGAAGAGGAGTGTGCCCAAATCATGCAAGCTTTTTTCAGACAACGTAGGGAGAAGCAAAAAGCTGATAAGCTGGCTACTAAATCCCAAGTGGATCAATCCTAATCGACTCTCCACTTGCATTCTAGTCAAATTGTGTTATAATAATATTCGGAGCAACATTCGTGCGTGAAGCGGGTCAGGGGAGGAATCCAGCAGCCCTAAGCGAATTCGAGTGTGTGCTCTTTTTGCGTATAGTCTAAAAACCCTTTGAAATCAAGCTTTTGGAGGGTTTTCTTTGGCTTATTTTTAGAAATAGGGGCAAAATAGGGGCAGTCAAATCAAACCACGTACGAAAGTGGCCAAGCTACAATAACCCAACCCATAACAAAAAGAATAAAAGTCAGGTACTGTCAGGGGGTAGGCGGTTTGAAGTATTCTTTGGCCCTTATTGTTCGAATTCTTTTTCATGGTCACATAACATGTTGTGTTTGAATTAATAACAGACGGCTCTGTTTTTCGAATATTATTAAGAAAACTTTTGGACTGCTCTGCTATTCTATTGAAAAAGAAGGAGGAAAGTCTATGTTTGTATTTGCCTTTCCAGGTATGGGGAAAACAACTCTTGCTAAGAAATATAGCAGAGTGGTGGACTTAGAGATGTCCGATATAAAATACGATAATAGTAGTGTACAGCATTTGAGTAAGGAAGAACGAAAATCAACGAAGCGTCCTTTAAAGGATAAGCGCTATAAAACAATCTATGTGGATAAAGCATTTAGTCTCCACGAGGATGGAAAAGTTGTTTTAGTAGCACTGAATTTTTTAGCCAGAATGCTAGTTGCAATGATAGTACGTGGTGGGGTCTTGTTTCATATTTTCATTCCACATCCGTTTTTAAAAGAGGAATATCGGCAACGCTATATTTCTAGAGGAAACAACCAACGCTTTATCTTTGAGGTTATGTTTATTTGGTACATCGCTTTGATTCCACTGTATATGCTAGCTAAGCTATTTCCCTACTGGATTACTGTAACACACGCTGGAGAGACCCTAGAGGATTATTGTAAACGCGAAAATTTCATAGAATTTTTAAGAAAACCCAAAATTACGCAAACCATTTCATGAAAATGAATGAAAATTGATAAATTCCTTGAAAAATACCTGATAAAGCGTTATCATATTATGGTATACAAATGGAGGAAAAACATGACACATATTACATTTGATTATTCAAAAGTCTTAGGCCAATTTGTTGGTGCACAAGAAGTTGACTATATGCAACCACAGGTTACATTGGCTGACCAAATGCTTCGTCAAGGTACAGGTCCTGATAGCGACTTTATTGGCTGGTTGGATTTGCCAGAAAACTATGACAAAGAAGAATTTGCTCGTATCAAGAAAGCAGCAACTAAGATCCAAAATGAAAGTGAAGTTTTGGTGGTTATTGGTATCGGTGGTTCATACCTTGGTGCCAAAGCAGCGATTGACTTTTTAAGCAATTCTTTTGATAATTTGCAAACTCGTGAAGAACGCAAAGCGCCACAAATCCTTTACGCTGGAAATTCTATCTCATCAAGCTACCTTGCTGACTTGGTTGACTACGTGGCGGATAAAGATTTCTCTGTTAACGTGATTTCTAAATCAGGTACAACAACAGAGCCTGCGATTGCTTTCCGTGTCTTTAAAGAATTGCTTGTGAAAAAATACGGTCAAGAAGAAGCTAATAACCGTATCTATGCTACAACAGATAAAGCCAAAGGTGCTGTAAAAGTGGAAGCAGATGCAAATGGTTGGGAAACTTTTGTTGTTCCAGATAACGTCGGTGGACGCTTCTCAGTATTGACAGCAGTTGGACTTTTGCCAATCGCAGCATCTGGTGCAGATATTGATGCTCTTATGGAAGGTGCAAATGCTGCCCGTACGACATTTACATCTGATAAAATTGCTGAAAACCAAGCATACCAATATGCTGCAGTGCGTAACATTCTTTACAGAAAAGGTTATGTAACAGAAATCTTAGCTAACTACGAACCATCGCTTCAATACTTCAGTGAATGGTGGAAACAGTTGGCTGGTGAATCAGAAGGTAAGGATCAAAAAGGTATCAATCCAACATCTGCTAACTTCTCAACAGACTTGCACTCTCTTGGACAATTTATCCAAGAAGGAAACCGCAACATCTTTGAAACAGTTGTTCGTGTTGACAAACCTAGAAAAAATATTCTTATCCCTGAAATGGAAGAAGACCTTGATGGTCTTGGCTACTTGCAAGGAAAAGACGTTGACTTTGTAAACAAAAAAGCAACGGATGGTGTGCTTCTTGCTCACACAGATGGTGGCGTACCAAACATGTTTGTGACTCTTCCACAACAAGATGAGTTCACACTTGGTTACACCTTCTACTTCTTTGAATTGGCTATTGCTATCTCTGGTTACCTCAATGCTATCAACCCATTTGACCAACCAGGTGTAGAAGCCTACAAGAAAAATATGTTTGCTCTTCTTGGTAAACCAGGATTTGAAGAACTTGGTGCAGAATTAAACGCACGTTTGTAAGAAAACCGAACTGATCGGAAACGGTCAGTTTTTCTTTACTTATTAAATGTGGTAGAATAGAGTCTATGAAAAATGAATTTTTTGTAGTGGGTGATGTCCATGGAGAGTTTGAGCTCCTACTAGATATTTTAAAGAAATGGGATGAAGAGCGACAAACGCTAATTTTTCTGGGAGATTTGATTGACCGTGGAGAAAATTCAAAGGCCTGCTTAGAACTGGTTTGGCAGTTGGTTCGCGAAAAGGGAGCCATCTGTCTGACAGGTAACCATGAACGTATGTTTTTAGCTTGGTTGCGGGATCCCTTGGAACGCTATGATCATTACCGGAGGAATGGTGGCGATACGACCATTAATTCTCTTCTTGGGCGTCCCTTGGATACACCTGTGGATGGCTTAATAGATGCCAATGCGGTGATGGAACAATACGAAGAATTGATCAACTTTGTCAAAACATGCCCTTACCATGTAGAAACCGAGCACTATATTTTCGTTCATGCGGGTGTGGATCTGACCTTGCCTGATTGGCGAAAAACTAGTAATCATGATAAGGTTTGGTTACGCACCCCTTTCCATGAGGCTGAAAATACCACAGGAAAAATGATTGTCTTTGGACATACACCTGTGTATAACCTCTTTCAAACTCAACTTCGCATTAGTCAAATTTGGACTAGCCCAGATGGTAAAATTGGGATTGATGGTGGAGCTGTTTACGGCGGAGTTCTCCATGGAATTGTACTGGATGACACTGGTCTGGTAAAAGATAATATTATAGGTGCTATATATCCAAGGAAACATAAGAGTGATTAAGAAAACAAAATTTACCAAAATTTTCTGAAAATTTTGATATAATAGAAAAAATATTATTTTTAGATTGGAATCATTATGACTGCACAAAAAATGACTGCACAAGAAATCATTGCCTTTATCGCTAATGCGGTGAAAAAAACAACTGTGAAAGTAACTTTTGAAGGGGAATTGGCTGGTCCTGTTCCTGCAGAAGTGACAAAACTTGGCAATGTCCTCTTCGGTGACTGGAAAGACGTCGAGCCACTTTTGACAAACTTGACTGAAAATGTAGACTACGTGGTTGAGCAAGACGGCCGCAATTCAGCTGTGCCCTTGTTGGACAAACGGAACATCAATGCTCGTATTGAACCAGGTGCAATTATTCGCGACCAAGTGACGATTGGCGATAATGCCGTTATCATGATGGGTGCCATTATCAACATCGGTGCAGAAATCGGTCCAGGAACTATGATTGATATGGGTGCTATTCTCGGTGGCCGTGCAACGGTTGGTAAGAACAGCCACATCGGTGCAGGTGCGGTCCTTGCTGGTGTCATCGAGCCAGCTTCTGCAGATCCAGTTCGTGTTGGTGACAATGTCTTGGTTGGTGCCAATGCTGTTGTTATCGAAGGTGTGCAAATCGGTAGTGGCTCTGTTGTCGCAGCGGGTGCCATTGTGACCCAAGATGTACCTGAAAACGTTGTGGTTGCAGGTGTACCAGCCCGCATCATCAAGGAAATTGATGCCCAAACTCAACAAAAAACAGCCTTGGAAGAGGCTTTGCGGATACTCTAAGAGGTAGCTATGCTAGATTTAATTGCAACACGGCGGGCCCTCCACCAGATTCCAGAGGTGGGTATGGAGGAGTTCAAGACCCATGCCTTTCTTATGGAAACTATAGAGGGGTTGCTTCAAGACTGCTCTTTTTCCCAAGTTCGCACGTGGGAGACGGGTATCTTGGTTTATCTGACAGGATCTGCTCCTCAAAAAACGATTGGTTGGCGGACGGATATTGACGGTCTGCCAATTGTGGAGGAAACGGGCCTGGACTTCAAGTCCCTCCAACCAGACCGGATGCACGCCTGCGGACATGATTTCCACATGACCATTGCCTTGGGGCTTTTGGAGAAAATGGCAGAGCAGCAACCGAAAAATAACCTACTCTTCTTGTTTCAGCCTGCAGAGGAAAATCTAGCAGGTGGCATGCTGATGTATGAAGCGGGAGCTTTTGGGGATTGGTTGCCAGATGAATTTTATGGGCTCCATGTCCGACCAGACCTCAAAGTCGGTCAAATGGCCACCAACCGTGCGACCCTCTTTGCTGGGACCTGTGAAGTCAAGATACGGTTTACAGGAAAGGGTGGTCACGCAGCATTTCCCCATACCGCCAATGACGCCTTGGTGGCAGCCAGCTACTTTGTGACCCAGGTTCAGTCAGTGGTGAGTCGAAATGTCGACCCAATCGAGGGGGCTGTGGTGACCTTTGGCTCCATGCACGCGGGAACGACCAACAACGTTATTACCGAAACAGCCTTTTTGCATGGCACCATTCGGGCCTTGACCCAGAGTATGAGCCTCTTGGTGCAAAAACGAGTGCGTGAAATAGCAGAAGGAATTGCTCTGTCCTTTGGAGTAGACTTGGAGATCGAACTTAATCCTAGCGGTTATCTGCCTGTGGAGAACAATCCTCAGTTGGCGGATGAACTAATGACTTATTTTGAACAGGTTGATGGTGTGGAAATGATTGACTGTCCACCTGCCATGACGGGTGAAGACTTTGGCTACCTGCTCAACAAGGTTCCAGGTGTTATGTTCTGGCTGGGTGTGGATACGCCTTATCCCCTTCACAATCCTCGTCTCAGTCCCAAAGAGGAAGTGCTTCCCTTTGCTGTGGATAAGTTGAGCGATTTTTTGAAAACGAAAGCAAATTAGACTGGGTTTTCCAGTCTTTTTCTGAAAGAAAAGGAGTTTCTGTGGATAAAAAAGAAATTCGGAAAGAAGTGCTAGGGACTTTGCAAGGACTAACGAGTAGTCAACGAGCAAGATGGAGTCAGCAACTAACAGAAAGGCTCCTTTCCTCTGACACCTATAAGTGCTCAAAGTCGCTTGGGACCTACCTTTCTATGGGACATGAGTTCGATACTAGTTACTTGATTGAACAGGCTCAAAAGGATGGAAAATACATTTTCATTCCTAAAACCTATTCACAAGGACGCATGGATTTTGTAGAATATAATCCTGATGATTTGGTTAAAACAAGGTTTGGAGTTTGGGAACCTGGGACTTATTCACAATCTGTGGATAAGTCTGTGATTAACTGGATTCATGTCCCTGGATTGGCATGGAATCAAGTAGGGTTTCGGGTTGGCTATGGGGCAGGGTTTTATGACCGCTACTTGTCAGATTATCAGGGGGAGACGGTATCGACCTTGGGCTCTTTCCAGTTATATGATTTTGAACACCAGACATTTGATATCCCAGTAAAGGAGTTGTTGATTTTTGAAGAATCTTTTTGATAAGCGCTACCCTGTGACCAATGGCTTGTTGGCAGTTACGGCTCTTGTTTTTCTATTTATACAAATATTTCGCTTTGGTCAGACCACTACAGCCTATACGATTTTTGAATTCGGTGGTATGTATGGTGAAGTAGTGCGTTATGATCCGACTCAGTTGTGGCGCTTGGTTTCACCTGTTTTTGTCCACATTGGTTGGGAGCATTTTCTATTCAATGGTATTACTTTACTTGGTTTAGGTTATCAATTAGAAGGGCTTTTTGGGTCCCGGAGGTTCTTTCTTCTCTATCTATTATCTGGTATTATGGGGAACCTTTTTGTTCTCTTCTTTACACCAGATGTGGTTGGCGCAGGTGCGTCGACCTCGCTCTTTGGCTTATTTGCAGCCATGGCCCTTTTGAGAAAATTTAGTCGTAGCCCTTATTTACAAGTTCTTGGCCAACGTTACATGCTTCTTCTAGGACTGAACTTGGCATTAGGCCTTTTTACCCCATCCATTAGCATGGCGGGACATATTGGAGGAGCGATTGGTGGTTGTTTAGTCGTTATTTTTTTACCGCCGCTTACAGAGAAAAATTTATTTACTGGGAGACAGGTTTTTTACAGTTTCATTGGTTATTTGGGTTTGTTTGCTTTGCTACTGGGCATATTCTATTTCATGTAAAAAAAACTAGCGGATGCTAGTTTTTAAGAGAAGTCGTTAGAATTGTTTTCTGACGGCTTTTTCATTTGAAGATAAAGAATTGTAACTATCCAATCTTTTTCAGGAATTTTTGCTGAGCTGTTGGAATAGATTAATGAAGAAGAAGTAGATAATGACGACTAAGAATAGCTGTAGAGAGAAGACACGTTGGACTCCTTCGGTCAAATTTTGGCTACTATTTGCAAGGACAGAAGCAATAGCTGTTCCTAAAGCACCTGCAAATTGTTGCATCATTTGAAAAATAGCTGTGGCATCTGCTTTCTTTTCTTGAGGGAATGTGGATACTGAAACGGCCAGGGTATTGTTAAATGCCATGTTTCTTCCAAAGGTGAATACAATATAGGTTGCTGCCAAACTGAAGAGTGTCAATGTTACAGTGAATAAGGCCATGATAGAAAGAGCTATGGTAAATAATGTATTCCCAATATATAGTGAAGGTTTTGGTCCTTTTAAATCATAGAATGTGCCAAAAACAGGGGCTAGGATGGCTCCCAAAAGAGTACCTGGCAGTAATGAGAATCCTGCTAGAGTGGAACTTGCCCCTTCGCTACAATTAAAAAGTTTGGGATAATAAAGTTTGAACCTAAATTAGCAAATTGATAAATAAAGAAGGGAATTAAACCAAGCCAAACGGTTGGTACTTTCAAGACACGAATATCAAGAAATGGTTTAGGGATAGTCAGACTTCGATGGATAAATGCGGCCAAGCTAAGGATGAATACAGTTAAATATATCCAATTTATTTTACCTTCTTCTAGACTTGTAATTGCTAGAAGCGACGTAATTAGCGCAAGAGCTAACAGTATGAAGGACGAAATATCAAAAGGACGTTTCTCACTTTTTTGGCTATTTTCTATGTAGAGATGGTTTAGAACAAAACAGATAAGAGGGACGGGTAGGATAAAGATGAAAATCTATTGCCAGGGAAGGCGTGCAATCATAAAACCGCCATAGGTAGGGCCGAAAGCAGGTGCTAAACTCATAATCAGACCGCCGATCCCCATATAGGTTCCAATTTTTTGAGGAGGAATTCGGTCTAAAATGAGAATGAACATCAATGCCATTCCAATCCCAGTTCCTAATCCTTGTAAGGCGCGTCCTACGATCATGATGGAGAAGCTAGGGGTTGCAAATGCCAAGATTGTGTCCGATGTGAACAGAATGAGAGAGGCATTTAAAATAGTTTTTTCTTTAACATTTTGCTGCAAAGTAGCACTGACAGTCATTGATATTGCAACAGCTAAAAGGTAGATGGTTGTAATCCATTGGAGACTTGACAGTGGCAAGTGATAAACTTTTTGTTTGGTAGGAATGTCACATTCATACTCGTTTCTGAAAGAATACCTGAAAATCCTAGCAGAGCGGTGGCAACAATGGACATGGTTGTGTTTCTGGAAACAGTGTCATTCATTGGGAGAATCCTTCCGTTTCTATTCATTAAAAAAGGGTAGCACGAAGTTGGCTACCACCTTTGCAATCCAATAGTGTTGACTATTTGGAATTTGACGTTATTTTTTTGGTTTATCTAACTGTTTACCTAATTCAATGAGGTATTGTTTCAAGTCATCTTTAACCTGAGGATGTTGCAAAGCATAATCGATAGTTGTTTTGATGAAACCGAACTTGTCACCAACATCGTATCGGTTACCTTTAAATTCGCGGGCAAATACACGTTGCGTTTTGTTTAGTGTATCAATGGCATCAGTCAGTTGAATCTCATTACCTGCACCTGGTTTTTGGTTTTCTAAAATTCCAAAAATTTCAGGTGTAAGTAAGTAACGACCGATGATAGCAAGATCAGAAGGAGCATCTTCAGGTTTTGGTTTTTCCACAAATGTATCTACGCTGTATAGACCATTGATGCCTTCTCCTTGAGGGGCAATGACACCGTAGGCAGAAACTTCTTCATGAGGGACACGCATAACAGCAATCGTTGAAGCATGTATTTGTTCGTAGTCGTTCATCAATTGCTTGGTCAATGGTACAGCTTTTGTATCTGTGATGTCCATTACGTCATCACCCAGCATAACGACAAATGGTTCGTTCCCTACAAATGCTTTGGCTTGAAGAACTGCATCTCCGAGTCCACGTGGGTGGCTTTGACGAATGAAGTGGAGACGAATCCCTGTTGTTTCATCAACAAGTTTCAACAAATCATTCTTACCTTTTTCTTTAAGGTTGAATTCCAATTCAAAATTTGAATCGAAATGATCCTCGATAGAACGTTTTGATTTACCAGTTACAACTAAGATATCTTCAATACCAGAACGAAGTGCTTCTTCAACGATAAATTGAATAGTAGGTTTGTCCACAATCGGTAGCATTTCTTTGGCGAGTGCTTTTGTTGCTGGAAGGAAACGTGTTCCCAATCCTGCAGCAGGGATGACTGCTTTTCTAACTTTTTTCATAGTTCATATATTCCTTTGTGCAATTATTTTCAACTAAAAGAATTAGTGCCATTCATTTTCATGGCGGAACTCACCGGTCATGATTTCCTTAATGGCATCCTCAATATTAGCTCCTTGGTAGATGACCTTGTAGATCGCTTGAGTTATTGGCATATAGACACCTAGTTCTTGTGCTAATTCATAGGCAGCTTTGGTTGTCGAAATTCCTTCGATAACCATCCCCATATTGCGCTCAACGTCCTCCAGTTTTTCGCCACGACCGAGCTGGTCACCGGCTCTCCAGTTACGTGAATGGACAGATGTACCGGTAACAATTAAATCACCGACACCAGAAAGGCCACTATAAGTTAAAGGATTAGCCCCCATAGCAACGCCAAGACGTGTGATTTCAGTTAAACCACGGGCGATAATGGCTGCCTTGGCATTGTCTCCATAGCCCAAACCATGTAAGGCACCCGCACCAACTGCGATAATGTTTTTCAGAGCACCTGCTGTTTCTACACCAATGACATCATTATTAGTATAAAGGCGGAAGTAACGATTACTAAATAGGTTTTGAACGTAGGTTGCTACCTTCATATCTTTTGATGCGGCAGAAATCAGTGTTAAATCACGAACGATTGTTTCTTCTGCATGGCTAGGACCTGATACAACTACGATTTCGGAACGAAGTTGTGCTGGAATTTCTTCTTCTAAAACCTCAGACAAACGTTTGTGACTATCAGGTTCCAATCCTTTAGAGGCATGCATGATAACGACTTTGTGTTTGAGCACTTGCGCAACTTGTTTCGCCACCAGTCGAGTTACCTTGGTTGGGACAACAAAAAGAACAGCATCAACTCCGTCAAGAGTCTCTGATAGGTCTTTGTATGCCTTAATTTTTTCATCTAGAACAATATTTTTAAAATATCGAGTATTCGTATGTTTTTTATTGATTTCATCAATTTGTTCGGAAATATTTCCCCAAATACGTACCTCATGTCCATTATCGTTTAAGACTTGAGAGAGAGCTGTTCCCCATGATCCAGGACCAAGAACGGCAATTTTTTGTTTTTCCATGACCTCTCCTTGCATAGATTGTTACTAATATTATATCACAAGTAGGTATATTCTCACAGAAAAATCATTGGCTGACTTTAATTCAATTGTTGTGCAATTATGGTGGTTCATTTGGGAGAGCCTCAAACAGGAGGGATGGTAATATGAGGTGGAAGAGAGTGAGGAATGTACGGAAAATGAAGAACGAATTACTTCTAGAAAGTCAAATTGTATTGCAATAAATTGGAATTAGAGGAAGACATAACCGAGTCCTATTTTAAACGTAGTATAAAAAATAGATTTTGATAAAGGTTGTTAAAGCCATTATAAACGAAATGGAAAAATATAAAATATAAATCTTTTTTTTGCTGTTTTTCAGTTCTATGGGATCACTTTTTCAAATTAATGAAAAAAAGAGAGCAGTAGACTTGACATTAGTTCTCTTAGGAACTATAATAATCAGCGTGCTAACAAAAAAGGAGGGTTCTTGATGTCACATATGGCAGACTTACGACATGTTTTTCATCAGTTAGAATACTTGAGTGAAAAGATTGCAAAACACTATGGTGTTGAGCATTTGGCTGGTCCGCAGGGTCATGTCTTACACTTTTTAGGTGATCATATGGATAAGGAAATTTTTGTAAAGGATATTGAAACTGAATTGAAAATATCTAAGTCTGTCGCCAGTAACTTGGTTAAGCGTATGGAAAAAAATGGCTTTGTTCAAATCATTCCATCTGTGGTAGATAAGCGTTTTAAGCAAGTTGTTTTGACACCATTGGGTCAAGAGAAGTTGCAACCATTAAGGGACTGGCACCAAGAAATGTCGGAATCACTTTTTAGGGGAATCCCTCGGGAAGATTTCCAATCAATGATTCGGCTGATTCATCAGCTGAAGGAGAATATTAAACAGTATAAGGAGAATAATGATGTTTAAAAATGCAACTCTACGCTACAAGTGGCATGCATTGACATCGCTTGTGCTAACATCCATTGTTGTTATTACAACACTTTTGCAACCAAGTTATCTCAAAGATGTCTTGACGGCAGTTTTGTTAAATGATCAAGATGAGATTTTTCGGGTTGGGAAAATTCTTTTAGTGATTGCCGGAATTGGTTTGCTTGCTGGACTCGCAAATACAATTATTGCAGCAAAAATTGCCCAAGGAGTATCTGCGGATATTCGAGAAAATACCTTCCGAAAAATTCAAAGTTTTTCATATGCAAATATCGAAGAGTTTAATGCTGGTAATTTAGTTGTCCGAATGACAAATGATGTTACGCAAATTCAAAACCTGACCATGATGCTTTTCACTATTTTATTACGCGTGCCGTTGCTATTTATCGGGGCATTTATTATGGCTGTAAGAACCCTACCAGAACTTTGGTGGATGATCATTGTCATGGTGATTTTGATTGTAGCCATTATGGCCATTGTGATGGGACAAATGGGACCACGTTTTGGAAAATTTCAAACTTTGATGGATCGTATGAATAGCATTGTCAAGGAAAATCTTCGTGGTATTCGGGTGGTAAAATCATTTGTTCAAGAAAAAAATCAATACGATAAATTCAAAGAAGTTTCTAATGAACTTCTGGATTTAAATATTTTTATTGGATATGGTTTTTCAATTCTACAACCATTGATGATGTTTATTTCCTACATGGCTATCTTTGCATCTCTCTATCTTGTTTCAGGGATGGTAGATACAAATTTAGAAGTGGTTGGGGGATTCACTTCATTTATGAGTTACCTGATGCAAATCATGTTCGCAATCGTTATGACGAGCTTTATGGGAATGCAGGCATCTCGTGCAGCTATTTCGATTAAACGGATTGCGGAAGTCTTAAATACCGAACCAGCTATGACCTTTGTAGATGTTCCAGACGAAGAATTAAATGGAAGTATTGTTTTTGATAATGTAACATTTACGTATCCACATGATACAGAGCCGACATTAAAAAATATTTCATTTGAGATTGAGCCAGGACAGATGGTTGGCGTCGTTGGTGCTACAGGTGCAGGTAAATCAACTTTAGCACAACTGATTGCTCGTCTCTTTGATCCACAAGAAGGGAGAATCTTTATTGGTGGTCGTGATGTTAAGGAAGTCAATAAAAATACCCTTCGCAATACGGTCTCGATTGTATTACAAAAGGCTATTCTTTTCTCTGGAACAATTGCGGACAACCTGCGACAGGGTGCTCCAGGAGCAGACTTACTCCGCTTAGAACGCGCAGCGGGGATTGCTCAAGCAAAAGAATTTATAGATCGCCTAGATGAAACCTATGAAAGTAAAGTCGAGGAACGGGGGAATAACTTCTCTGGGGGTCAAAAACAAAGGATTTCGATTGCACGTGGTGTGATTGGTGAGCCGAAGGTACTTGTTTTGGATGATTCGACTTCAGCCTTAGACGCCAAATCTGAGAAGTTGGTTCAAGAGGCTTTAAACCATGAATTAAAAGCGACAACAACGGTCATTGTTGCACAGAAAATTTCATCAGTGATTAAAGCAGATAAAATCCTTGTACTTGACGAAGGACGTCTAATTGGGGAAGGGACCCACGCTGAACTGGTAGCAAATAATGCTGTTTACCGCGAAATATATGAAACTCAGAAAGGGAGAGAAGAATAGATGAAGACTTTACGTTTTTTCTGGTTTTATTTTAAACGCTATAAATTGTCTTTTGCTGTTATTTTTCTGGCAATCGTGGCAGCTACTTATTTACAAGTAAAAAGTCCGGTTTTGCTTGGGGATGCGATTGCAGAGATGGGCAAAATAGGTCAAAGCTATGCTGTTGCTAAGCAAATGGGACAAATTGGTTTTGAAGCGGACTACTCAGATTTTAATAGTATTATGTCCAAACTCTTTCTAGCCTATGCTATGACAGTTATTGCCAACTTAATTTACAGTTTGCTCTTTACTCGTATTATTGCCGACTCTACTAGCCGTATGAGAAAGGGTCTTTTTGGAAAATTAGAACGATTGACTATTGCGTTTTTTGATCGCCATAAAGATGGTGATATCCTTTCTCGCTTTACCTCTGATTTGGATAATATTCAAAATACTTTCAACCAATCATTGACACAGGTTATGACCAACGTAGCCTTATACATTGGTTTGATTATCATGATGTTCCGACAGGATGTTCGATTGGCTTTAGTGACGATAGCTTCAACACCAGTTGCCTTACTTGCTTTAATAGTAATCATTCGTTTGGCTCGAAAATATACCAATCTTCAGCAAGTTGCAGTTTCCAAATTAAATGCCTACATGGATGAAAAAATTTCTGGTCAAAAAGCGATTATCGTCCAAGGTGTCCAAGAAGAAACCATTGATGGCTTTTTAGAGCTTAATGAGGAAGTTCGTCGTACCACCTTTAAAGGTAGATTATTTGGGGGTATCTTATTCCCATTTATGAACGGGATGAGCTTGGTTAACACTGCGATTGTTATTTTTGTAGGTTCAACTATAGTCCTTAATGATAGTTCGTTAGAGGCGGCCGCTGCACTAGGTTTGGTTGTTACCTTTGTTCAATATTCTCAACAGTATTATCAACCAATGTTGCAGATTGCTTCAAGTTGGGCAGAGCTACAGTTGGCTTTCACTGGTGCTCACCGGGTTCAAGAAATGTTTGATGAGACCGAAGAGGTTCGCCCTCAAAATGCACCCTTGTTTACCGAATTAAAGGAAGGTGTTGAGATTAAGAATATCGATTTTGGTTATTTACCAGGTCAAAAAGTGCTTAATAAAGTTTCTATCTCGGCACCTAAAGGGAAAATGATAGCCGTCGTTGGTCCAACAGGGTCAGGTAAGACAACAATCATGAACCTTATTAATCGTTTTTATGATGTAAATAGTGGAAGCGTAGAGTTTGATGGCCGTGATATTCGTGAATATGATTTGGATAGTTTGCGAAATAAAGTCGGTATTGTATTGCAGGAATCAGTGCTTTTCTCTGGTACCATTGCGGATAATATTCGATTTGGTAATGATGATATTTCACAAGAAATGGTTGAAACTGCCGCACGTGCTACCCACATTCATGATTTCATTATGAGTTTGCCAGAAGGGTATGACACTTATGTAACGGATGATGAAAATGTATTTTCAACAGGTCAGAAACAGTTGATTTCCATTGCCCGTACATTGTTGACAGATCCACAAGTATTGATTCTGGATGAAGCAACGTCTAACGTTGATACCGTGACTGAAGCTAAAATTCAAAAAGCTATGGAGGCCATTATTGCAGGACGGACCAGCTTCGTCATTGCCCACCGTCTTAAAACCATTCTAAATGCAGATGAAATCATTGTATTAAAAGATGGTCAAGTCATTGAACAAGGAAACCATAGTGAGTTACTCAAACTCAATGGCTTCTATGCTGAACTCTATCATAACCAGTTTGTGTTTGAATAATATATAGAAAAATAAACAGCCAAGATAAGCAGACCACAATCCTTAAACGTTTAGGACGTGGTTTATCTTGGCTGTTTTTGTGGTAGGCTTACTGCTCAATATGGTTGGTTTTGGTTTGATTGAGCCAAGCGTAGGCGATACCGATAAAGAGACCGGCTCCGAGCCAATTTCCAAAAAAGACCACAATCCATTGACGAAGGATATTGCTCATATTGAAAGCTTCGACATTGCTTCGAGTAGCGTTAAAAGCTAGGAGCATGAAAGATGCGAAATTGGCGACCAGATGCTCATTGATGAGGAAAACGAACATAAAAATGGAGGAAATGATGACAAAGAACTTAGCAGACTGTTCTTTGATGAGCATGAAACCAAGGATTGCCATATTTACAAACATATTAGCCGTGATTCCTTCAATAAAATTGCTCCAGTCAGATTTTCCAAGTTTGATGGTAACGGCATTGACGACAAAGCTCTTATCAGAGAGATTGAGGTAGGAGAAGGACTGATTGAAGAGCCAGGCTAGAATAGTAGCGCCTACAAAGTTAAAGAAAGTACAGTATAGCAGCATCTGTGTCACTTTTTTCCAGGTAATTTGCTTATAGTAGGTACCAGTTGTGAGATACATCATGTTAGATGTGGCTAATTCACCACCAAAAATAAGAACAAAAACCAGCCCAATAGCAAAGATGAAGGTAAAGACAAAGCGCGACAAACTTGGAAATTGACTGGCAATAACGTCTGCTCCGATAATACCGACAGCTGTTGACATAGTCAGGTAGGCTCCTGCATACATAGAACGCAAGGCATAGCGGCCTAGACTTTCGTCAAAAAGGGCTTCTTTTTTTGAAACTGCAGCTGAAATTTTTTCTTGAAACGGTGACATAGGAACTCCTTGTGAAATAATTGTCAATGTTTTGTTTGAAAAATATAGTGGGAAGAGTTCTTCCCACTATATGTGAACGATTAGTGAGCGGATGCACCAGAATCTGCATCTGTCGTTGTGGAAGTAGCAGAGGCACTACCAGCATCTGATGCACCAGAGGTTGCGTCAACATGTGCAGGAGCTGCGGCAGTTCCCGAACCACCAACCAAGCGTTGACCAGTAGCTTCAAGATACCAATCTAGCCATGGTTTGAAATTAAAGATAATTTCATTGATACCAGCGTAGGATCCGTCAGGATAGTACATAGCTTGGTAGTTGTGGGTGTTGATAATTTCAGCAGGGGTACCGGGTACAATGGTACGAACATATTCCTGGTTACCATTACGCAAGGTACCGACAACCCATTCAACATTCTTCATGCGGGCAGGAGGTAGCGTACCGTGGACAGTTGACAGGCGATTTCCTACTTGAGCAGGTACCCGTTTACCCAACATGGTATCAGGTTCTTGGTGCTTATTGTTGTAGTAGAGGAACTGGTTATTATCATCTGCATAGGTCAATTCAAATGGCATCGCATTGAGGAACATATTGAGCTGGTTAACAGTCAACAGACCTTTGTCCAGTTTAACATAGGTGTCTCCCTCAACTGCGTTAACCAATTTAGAAGCCTTTTCTAGCCAATCTGGATCATCGGGATCCACACCAGTGATGGTTGTTGCGATTGGTTTGGTACAGTCTAAATCTTCTGGTGCGATTGGTTTTGGTTTTTTCAATTTAGATACAACACCGACATACTTGATAAAGTTGTCTAGACAGCTTTCTAAGAATTTCACGGTGCCTTCATTGATGATATTGCCCTTATCGTCAAAAGCTTCT
Organism: Streptococcus sp. VTCC 12886; assembly: GCF_049893425.1. Lineage (NCBI taxonomy): Bacteria > Bacillati > Bacillota > Bacilli > Lactobacillales > Streptococcaceae > Streptococcus > Streptococcus sp. VTCC 12886. Next base: position 44,745 of record NZ_JBMVJB010000011.1, read on the forward strand.
TTGGCCTTACCAAGGAGGAATTCATTACCTGGTAGTGTGTAAGCATTGACGCCTGGTGCATCTAAAATTTTCCGTAGGTGAACTTGGGCACGAGAAGTTCCTTGATCGTAGTAAGATGCCCCGACAATCATAACTGGTTTATTTTCGAATGGGTGCAAATTAAAGCTGAGCCATTCCAGAGTACTCTTAAGGGCAGGGGTAATGGTATGATTGTGCTCAGGGGTAGCAATAATGACCCCGTCAGCACGGGTGATTTTGTTGTAAAGGTATTGAATTGCAAAACAATCAGACTGGTCTTCGTCCTGATTGAACATTGGAACATCTTTGATTTCCAAAAGTTCTAGTTCAAACTTCACTTTAAAGTGGCGTTGAATGAATTGCAATAGCATGCGGTTATAAGATTGTTCTGCATTTGATCCAACAATTCCGACAAATTTCATAGTATATTCCTCTCTTACAGGTTTTCCCAATCGAAGTTTTCAGCTTCTTTTTGGAGTATTTTTTTTGCGTTAGACAGCTTGTTAGTCATAGTGACAAAGAGGCGGAAGTCATCAAAGATGGCATCCAGTTTTTGACTAGTTTCTAAATCAATGAGCTCCCCATTGGCATCAAAGGCTTGCAAGGAATGTGACAATAAAAATTCATCTGGTAAGACAGTGGCCTTGAGTTCAGGAGCGTTGAGAATTTGACGTAACTGTAGTTGGGCACGAGAGGAACCAAGTGTTCCATAAGAAGCACCAGTTATCATAACTGGTTTGTTTAAGAGTGGATAGACACCGTATGATACCCAAGCAAGGGCATTCATAAGGACAGCTGGAATAGAGTGGTCATATTCGGGAGTTCCGATGATGACTCCGTCAGCAGCCTCAATTTTTGCGACCAATTCTTTGACAATTTCTGGTAATTCTCGATTGGCTGGTTTATTGAAGATTGGGAGTTCCTTGATTTCAACCAGTTCGATATCTGCCTTATCAGCGAAGTGTTGTTCAATGTACTGCAAGAGTTTGCGGTTGGTTGAGCGAGCGGAGTTTGTTCCGACCAGTCCTAGAAGTTTCATAGCGTCTTTTCTCTTTCCTAAATTTGGTATCTTTATCATACCCATTTATCCAATAAAATGCAAGCGTTCTCTGAAAATGTGATAAAATTTATTAAAAAATTCACGAGTTCTTTTGGTATAATATTAGTATGCAGAAAATATTCTATCTAGTATTTGGTTTTGTTAGTTTGATGGTTGGTGTTATTGGGATTGTTTTGCCGATAGTTCCGACAACCCCTCTTTTACTTTTAGCTGGTTTTTGCTTTGCGAGAAGTTCAAAAAGGTTTGAAAAATGGCTACGTAATACAAAAATTTATCAATTTTACGTATCTGATTACGTTGAGACCAAATCCATTTCCCGCAAACGAAAAAAGCAAATCATCTGGCAAATTTACTTACTCATGGCAATTTCTGTCTGGCTGGCTCCTATTTTATTTGTCAAAATGGGACTGGGACTATTAACAATCTTCATCACTTACTATTTGTTTTGGGTCATACCGGAGAAATAAAGTCAGATTTGAGGGTTGAACATCGTCCTCAAGGATGGAAAAGTGATTGTGCAAGGCAACCATAGCCAGCTCCTCAAGCTCACCGGCTTCTACGCCGAACTCTACCACAACCAGTTTGTGTTTGAATAAAGTTGAAAACCCCAGCCACTAGGTTGGAGTTTTGCTTTTAGCCTGCGAATAAATTATAATAGAGAGCGTATTATGCATGAAGAAATTGAAGGGAAACTATTATGAAAATCCGTGGATTCGAACTGGTCAGCCAGTTTACAGATGAAAACTTATTGCCAAAACGTGAGACAGCTCATGCAGCAGGTTATGACCTGAAAGCTGCGGAGAGGGTCAGCTTGGAGCCAGGCGAGATTAAGCTGGTTCCAACAGGTGTAAAGGCCTATATGCAGGCCAATGAGGTCCTCTATCTCTACGACCGCTCGTCCAATCCTCGCAAGAAAGGCTTGGTTCTGATTAACTCGGTTGGAGTTATCGACGGCGACTACTACGGCAATCCAGCCAATGAAGGTCATATCTTTGCCCAGATGCGAAACATCACAGAAGAAACCGTTGTGGTGGAAGCTGGCGAGCGAATCGTACAGGCTGTTTTTGCCCCCTTCCTTTTGGCTGACGGTGACCAGGCTGACGGCGTTCGGACAGGTGGATTTGGCTCGACAGGGAAATAGACTACTATGCAGATTCTCTTTGTGCGGCATTCCGAGCCCAATTACAGTATGTTTGACTAGCATGATAATCCCCGTCTGTATGCAGGTTTTGGACGGGATTTGGCTCCTTTAACTGAAAAGGGGCGGACTTTAGCTCAGGAAATTGCTAGTAATCCTATCTTTTCCCAAGCTCAAGTAGTCGTCGCTTCAAGCGTCACAAGGGCCTTGGAAACTGCGACCTACGTTGCTCAAGCCCAGCAACGACCTCTTCGGTAGAACCCTTTTTTCATGAGTGGCGACCAGATATGACGGGGCAAAATACCAGTCAAGATGAGGCTGTCTTGGCTCATCGATTATTTTTGGAAAATGGCGGAGCGGTTCCCGAGTCTTCTCCTGCTCGCTATGAGACTGCTGCGGAAATGAAAGAGCGATTTTTACAGGCCCCTGAAAAATACCAAGCCTATGACCGACTTGTTATCGTCTGTCACGATATGCTGACACGCCAGTTTGTTCCCAAAGTAACTTTAGCCTACTGCGAAATCCTAGAATACACTCTATAGGAGGAAATCATCATCGCTAAGAAAAAAACAACCTTTGTCTGCCAAAATTGTGAATACCATTCGCCCAAGTATCTGGGCCGTTGCCCCAACTGTGGCTCCTGGTCTAGCTTTGTCGAGGAAGTTGAAGTCGCTGAAGTCAAGAACGAGCGGGTTAGCCTGACAGGTGAGAAGACCCGTCCCATGAAACTCAATGAAGTTTCCTCCATTCAAGTGGCTCGCACTAAGACCAACATGGAGGAGTTCAACCGAGTCCTCGGTGGCGGTGTGGTGCCAGGGAGTCTGGTCCTGATCGGAGGCGATCCAGGGATTGGCAAATCCACCCTACTCTTGCAGGTTTCGACCCAGCTTTCGACCATTGGTACCGTCCTCTATGTGTCCGGGGAAGAGTCTGCCCAGCAGATTAAGTTGCGGGCGGAACGTTTGGGCGACATCGACAGCGAGTTCTATCTCTATGCGGAGACCAATATGCAGAGCATTCGGACCGAGATTGAAAAGATTAAGCCAGATTTCCTGATTATCGACTCTATCCAAACCATTATGAGTCCTGACATTTCTAGCGTACAAGGTTCTGTCAGTCAGGTCCGTGAAGTGACCAATGAACTTATGCAAATTGCCAAGACCAACAACATCGCAACCTTTATCGTGGGTCACATGACCAAGGAAGGAACCCTGGCTGGACCTCGGACCTTGGAGCATATGGTAGACACCGTTCTTTATTTTGAAGGCGAGCGGCAGCATACCTTTCGTATCTTGCGGGCGGTCAAAAACCGCTTTGGCTCCACCAACGAAATCGGCATTTTTGAAATGCAGTCACAGGGTTTGGTCGAAGTCCTCAATCCTAGTGAGGTCTTTCTGGAAGAGCGTTTGGACGGGGCGACAGGCTCTGCTATTGTCGTGACCATGGAGGGCACCCGCCCTATCCTTGCCGAAGTGCAGGCTCTGGTGACTCCGAGCATGTTTGGCAATGCCAAGCGGACCACGACAGGCTTGGACTTCAACCGTGCCAGCTTAATTATGGCGGTTTTGGAAAAACGGGCAGGCCTGCTCCTCCAAAACCAAGATGCCTACCTTAAGTCAGCTGGCGGTGTCAAACTGGATGAGCCAGCTATTGACCTGGCGGTCGCAGTTGCCCTTGCCTCCAGTTACAAAGATAAGCCAACCAACCCACAAGAGTGCTTTATAGGGGAGATTGGCCTGACAGGTGAAATCCGCCGTGTCAATCGGATTGAGCAACGGATTAACGAAGCCGCTAAATTGGGCTTTACCAAGGTCTATGCTCCTAAAAATTCCCTGACCGGTATCAAGGTGCCCAAGGAAATTACGGTTATCGGCGTGACAACAATTGGCGAAGTTCTGCAAAAAGTGTTTAACTAATAAAAATATTCGGGAGTAACAGATTGTCGCTCCTTTTTTGCGACAAATACAAAAGAATGTGTTAAGCTAGAAGTAGTTATTGTCTGAAGATTTCAGAAATTCTCATTGATATAGGAGGAATTATGTCATATTTTGAACATTTTATGCAAGCTAATAAAGCGTATGTTGATTTACATGGAGATTATCACTTACCATTGCGTCCCAAGACTAGGGTGGCCATTGTAACTTGTATGGATTCACGTTTGCACGTAGCGCAGGCACTTGGTTTGGCATTAGGGGACGCACACATTCTGCGGAATGCGGGTGGGCGAGTGACGGACGACATGATTCGTTCTTTAGTCATTTCCCAGCAACAAATGGGAACGCGTGAGATTGTTGTCCTACATCATACGGATTGTGGAGCTCAGACCTTTACGAATGAAGACTTTGCACGCCATATTCATAAGGAATTAGGTGTAGATGTAACCGGACAGGATTTCTTACCATTTACAGATGTAGCAGACAGTGTTCGTGAGGATATGGAATTGCTTCGCAAATCTCCACTAATTCCAGAGGATGTTGTTATCAACGGTGCTGTATATAACGTGGATACAGGTGTGATGACAGAAGTTAAATAATGCAGAGGGAATCTGGTTGCTCGGATTCCTTTATTTTTTTGTAAATATGCTTGACACTTCTCCTGTTTAGCTGTAGAATTGTGCTACAGAAATAATACAGCTGGAGTTAAAAATGATTTGGTTTGTTTTAGCTTGTTTTTGGTTTATTATAGCTATCTTGTGGTTAACAGGAACTTTTCGTAAAAAATAGGAGGCAACTATGTCAGACAATCGAATGAAATACACTATTGATAGTAATATGCAATTTCCTTTAGTAGAGATTGCTTTGGAAGCTGGTGAGTCAGCTTATATCCAGCAGGGAAGTATGGTTTACCACACGCCAAGCGTAACATTGAACACTAAGCTCAATGCGCGCAGTGGTTCTGGTTTTGGTAAACTCATGGGAGCTATCGGTCGTTCCATGGTATCAGGGGAATCCATGTTTATCACCCAAGCAGTTTCGAATAGCAATGACGGAAAAATAGCTTTGGCTCCTTCTACTCCTGGACAGGTCATTGCCTTAGAACTTGGAGCTCAACAATATCGCCTAAATGATGGTGCATTTCTTGCTCTTGATGGTTCTGCTCAGTATAAGATGGAACGTCAAGGTGTAGGTAAAGCTTTCTTTGGTGGTCAGGGCGGTCTCTTTGTTATGACTACTGAGGGTTACGGTACTCTTTTAGCAAATGCCTTTGGTTCAATTAAGAAAATTGAGTTAACAGGTGGTAGTATTACAATTGATAATGCGCATGTCGTTGCTTGGAGCCGAGAGCTAGATTACAATATCCATATGGAAAATGGTTTCTTGCAATCAATTGGTACAGGTGAAGGGATTGTCAATACATTCTCGGGTTACGGTGAAATCTATGTACAAAGTTTGAACATTGAAACCTTTGCTCAAATTATCGGTAATCATATTGTCCGTACAGGTGGCGACGGTGGTGGTGGTAGCACATCACTTCTTGATGCGATTTTTTAAGAAGTTAATACTGAAATATCCAACATAAAAGTAAGTCCCTCGTGTAAAGCAAGGGATTTTTCTTTATTCATTTCTACCACTTACCTCTAATTTGTAACCACTTACTGAACTGTCCTTGTATTCCCCGAATTGCCTGTTATAATAGGAGTATCAAAAGTAAAGGAGGGCTTATGAAAGTTAGGATTGAATTTGATGACAGCTTAGATCAGGTTGAAGTTATCATTAGAGCGAGTCAACTTGCACCTGAAATAGAGCAAATCCAACAAGTTTTAGGACGATTGAATCGCCCCAGCTTAGTATTTTATAAGGGAACGAGTGAATTTTTCTTAAAACTGGAAGACCTGCTCTTTTTTGAAACGGATGGAAATAAGACGATTGGTCATACCAGAGATGATGCCTATGAAGTCAAGATGAAACTACATGAATTGGAAGACTGCCTTCCAGCGTATTTTTGTCGGGTTGCTAAATCAACGATTGCCAATGCTAGAGCTGTGTATTCATTGGATAAGTCTTTTTCAGGAACAAGTCGAATTTCCTTTCATAAAACCCATAAGGAAGTTCATGTGTCACGGCATTATTATCATTTGTTAAAAGAAAAATTACAAGAAGTGAGGTAGGGAGATGAAACGTCTTATTATAGGATACTTGGTTATAGGTTTGGCAGTCTTAGTACTGATAAGAGATACTTTAGGCTTTAATCTATCAATGCCTTTCTGGACAACTGTTTGGTATGTCATTACAGTTGTTACTGGATTTCATCGTCTGGTAAAATTGGATTGGCGTTCAAGTATTTTTTGCTTCGGCCTAGCATTTATCGCAGCAAATTCAGTTTATGAATGGGTTGGTTTTGGTACTTGGAATATGGTTCTTTCTCTAGGGTTGCTCTGCTTGGGATTGAACTTGATTTTTAAGCCAAAGAAAAAAAGAGCAATGAATGATGGACAAGAATTTGGTTCAGGAGTGATTGACGATAAGGGGCGTGATACAGCTTTTGGTTCCTCGACTCGTTATATCCATGAGGAGAATTTTATTCATGACAGTGTTGATGTAGCTTTTGGCTCTAGTACTATTTATTTTGACCAAGCAGTGATTTTAGGAGATAAAGCCAGTTTTGAAATTAATGCAGCCTTCTCTTCACTGACATTATATTTGCCAGCTAACTGGCAAGCAATTGTGAAATTAGATAGTGCCTTATCAACCACCAATAATTATGCAAGCGAACCGGGTGAGAAAATCCTTCACATTACAGGTGATTTGGCTTTTTCAACCCTAACGATTTACTCAACGAAAGGTTAAGATGCTAGAGGAAAGTCAAATTTGGCTTCTCTGCAGAATAAATAGTCGGAATATTCTGGAAAATATTCAAAAAAAAGGGATTATCATGAAAAAGATTTTGAAAAACTCAACCTACTTATGGATATTGGCATCAGACATGTTGTCCAACTTTGGGGACGTGGTCTATTATCTGGCCTTTATGAACTATATTGCTCGTCCCAAACAGCCGGCTAGCGATGGCTATCGTAACCTTTTCGGAAACCTTCCCTAGCTTTATGGGGCTCTTTACAGGCTATCTGGCAGACTAAACGGTCAACAAGATTGGCACTATTAAGCTGACCCTCCTCTTCCGTGTCCTTCTTTACCTCATCCTTGGATTCTGTATGGGTTTTGAGCCGGCCCTTTGGATTGTCGTGGTGGCATCGGTTTTCAATGTTATTGCAGACTTTGCTGGCTTTTATGAAAACGGCCTCTATACACCTCTGGGATTGCGTGTAGCGCCAAAAGAAGAGAGGGAACAAGAGAGTATTCTGCTTTTCGTCAAACTGTAACGAATACGCTCAATATGGCCTTTCAAGCGCTCTCTGCCATTCTAGTTGGCCTACTTTCCTATCAGCATCTTGCCTTCTTAAACGCCGGCACATTTTTGGTGGCATTTCTTATCATGCAGTTTCTAACACCGATTTTTCGCAATCTTCTGACGGAGCAACCATCGAAAATAGCAGAGCTGCCAAGCCAGACAGAGAAGAAAGCGAAAGGGCCGGGGATTTTTGCTTCTTTCAAACAAGCGGTTTGGGAGCTGCGCAAGATACCTGAGTTTCGCCTGGTCTTGATTACCAGCCCTATTATCAATGCCTGTGGGGCAATACTTTATCCAATGTTAGTCTTGTTAATTAGCGAGGATCCTAACTTGGTAGTAATAAATATTGAAACAAGCCTTGCAACCATTTTATTTATCTTCTTTGCGGGAAATATTTTGGGGTCCTCTTTGGTCTTTACCTTGTTCAAAAAGACCAGCATGGTTACGCTTGAAGTGGCAGCTACTTTTTCTCTATTGGGGGTATTTGTAGGGATGTTGACTCACCAATTGCCTCTCAACCTATTCTTTTTAGCGACTATGGGAATTGGTTTCGGAGCAAGTGGTCCAAAATTTAATGCAAAATTTGTCAATTCCATGCCAGAGGAGCAGTTGGGAACTATAGGAGGTGGTGTTTCCACCTACTTCATGTGGGGTCAAGCTCTATTTCGGCTGGTTGTATCTGGTTTAGTCTTGCTATTATCAGTTGATCAGATTAGCTGGATTTTCTTGAGTGCAAGTGGCTTTTTAGCCTTATATGTTATCTACTGGCTTATCAGAAATCAAAAAACACCTCAAAATCAGTCTGTATAGGCCGATTTTTCTGTTTTCTTACTCAGATCTGTGCTATAATGTTCTTGATTGTTACTCTGCGAAAATCAAATTCAGGCATAGTTGACTTGATGAGGGACAAGCCCTAATTGAGCTTGTCAGACTGCTACCCAAAAACAAAAAAGTAGCGGGTAATCTACACCATGGTTGACAGAGTGGAAAAGAATTCGACTAGAAGCAGTCTCTTGACTCCCAATTGTAAGTTTGGGCTTCTATGATCGTTTACTTGTTTATAGGTGACCGGCTGAACCAGTTCCCTGAGCTGCTTTACTCCACTGGATTATTTTATTCCCACCTTTAACTATCACCCAGATAGTTGAAGTTCGTTTGATTTTGATTTTTTTGAGTATGAAATTTTACAGGAGAGAATCATGACTAAACCAATTCGTGTGCGTTATGCACCAAGTCCAACTGGGCTTTTACATATCGGAAATGCCCGTACGGCATTGTTTAACTATCTTTTTGCCCGCCATCACGGCGGTACTTTCATTATTCGTATTGAAGACACTGACCGTAAACGTCATGTGGAAGACGGAGAGCGCTCTCAGCTTGAAAACCTGCGTTGGTTGGGTATTGATTGGGATGAGAGTCCAGAAACTCATGAGCAATACCGTCAATCAGAGCGTTTGGATATTTACCAAAAGTATGTTGATCAGCTCTTGGCAGAAGGCAAGGCCTACAAGTCTTACGTGACAGAAGAAGAATTGGCGGCAGAGCGTGAGCGTCAAGAAGCTGCGGGCGAAACACCTCGCTACATCAATGAATACCTGGGTATGTCTGAAGATGAAAAAACAGCCTACATCGCAGAGCGTGAGGCGGCTGGCATTGTCCCGACTGTTCGCTTGGCTGTCAACGAAGCTGGTATTTACAAGTGGAATGACATGGTTAAGGGCGAAATCGAGTTCGAAGGTGGTAATATCGGTGGTGACTGGGTTATCCAGAAACGCGACGGTTACCCAACCTATAACTTTGCCGTTGTCATTGACGATCATCTCATGGAAATCTCGCACGTTATCCGTGGGGATGACCACATTGCAAATACACCTAAGCAACTCATGGTCTACGAAGCACTTGGTTGGGAAGCACCAGAGTTTGGTCACATGACCTTAATTATCAATTCTGAAACTGGTAAAAAACTGTCCAAACGTGATACCAATACTCTTCAGTTTATCGAAGATTACCGTCGTAAGGGTTACATGCCTGAAGCTGTCTTCAACTTTATCGGTCTCTTGGGTTGGAACCCGGGTGGTGAAGAGGAAATCTTCTCTCGTGAGCAATTTATCCAACTCTTCGATGAAAAACGCCTCAGCAAGTCACCAGCAGCCTTTGACCAAAAGAAAATGGACTGGATGAGCAATGAGTACATCAAAAATGCTGATTTAGAAACTATTTTCAACCTTGCCAAACCATTCTTGGAAGAAGCGGGTCGCTTGACAGATAAGGCAGAGAAATTAGTGGAACTTTACAAGCCACAATTAACTTCTGCAGATGAAATTGTGGGTTTGACAGACCTTTTCTTCTCCGATTTCCCGGAATTGACAGAGGAAGAAAGAGAAGTGATGGCGGGAGAAACTGTTCCGACTGTTTTAAATGCCTTCAAGGAAAAATTGGAAGCCATGACAGACGAAGATTTCCAACCAGACAATATTTTCCTACAAATCAAGGCAGTCCAAAAAGAAACAGGTATCAAGGGCAAAAACCTCTTCATGCCAATCCGTATCGCCGTTTCGGGTGAAATGCATGGACCAGAGTTGCCAAATACTATTTACCTGCTCGGCCGTGAGAAATCTATCCAGCATATTGAGAATATGTTGAAATCTTTGTAAGATAAATAATCCCCGATGTCCTGTGACAGCGGGGATTTTGCTATAACTGATAACTATAACAGTTGCGTTGAAAAGGATATAACGAGTTTCTGAAAATCCATGATATGATAGAATAATCACAAGAATTTAGGAGAGTGTATGGAAAATCATAATTTTGAAAATCAAGGCACCTTTAACCGCGAGATGAACAGTCGTCATTTGCAGATGTTGTCCATAGGAGGGGTCATCGGGACAGGTTTGTTCCTGAGTTCAGGCTATACCATTGCACAGGCTGGGCCTTTTGGAGCTATTGCGGCCTATCTATTTGGAGCTGTCATGGTCTATTTGGTCATGTTCTCTTTGGGAGAATTGTCGGTTGCTATGCCTGTGACAGGTTCTTTCCATACCTATGCGACCAAGTTCATCAGTCCTGGAACAGGTTTTATGGTGGCTTGGATGTATTGGCTTTGTTGGGTCGTTGCCCTTGCTTCACAATTTGTTGGAGCAGCTCAACTCATGCAACGCTGGTTCTCTAGTGTACCTTTATGGATTTTTGCGACGATTTTTGCCATCGTTGTCTTCGCTTTAAATACACTTTCGGTTGGCTGGTTTGCCAAGGCGGAGGATGCGTTGTCGTCAATCAAGGTTTATGCTATTGCAGCTTTTATCGTACTAGGGACATTAGCCATTTTTGGAATCTTACCTTTTGAAGGAACCAATGCAGCGCCGTTATTTAACAACATCACAAGTAATGGATTGCTCCCTAACGGATTAGTAGGTTTTATCTCGGTCATGTTATCAGTAAACTATGCCTTTTCAGGTGTGGAAATGATCGGAATTGCGGCAGGTGAAACAGATAATCCCAAGAAAGCTGTACCGCAAGCCATTAAGTCAACTATCGGTCTATTGGTTATCTTCTTTGTCTTGACAATTGTAGTTTTGGCAGCTCTCCTTCCTATGTCAGAAGCAGGTGTGACAGAGGCACCATTCGTACTTGTATTGGACAAGATTGGCTTCCCTTATGCTGCTGATATTATGAACTTCATCATCTTGACTGCTATCTTATCTGCATCGACTTCAGGGCTCTATGCTTCAAGCCGTATGCTTTGGTCTTTGGCCAATGAAGGCATGATTAGTAAGGAATTAGTCAAGATTAACAAGCATGGTGTGCCTACGCGGGGCATGATTTTGTCCATGATTGGTGTTGTAATCGCCTTGATCGCGTCAATTTATGCAGAAGATACCATCTTCTTGGCCCTGGTTTCTATTGCTGGTTTTGCGGTTGTCATCGCTTGGTTGGCTATTCCTCTGGCACAAATCGGTTTTCGTCGTGAATTTTTGAAAACTCACAGTGAAGATGAACTGGAATACAAGACGCCGTTCTCACCGACCTTGCCATGGATTACGGTTGTTCTGTTGGTTATTTCTATCATCGGAATCGGTTGGGATCCTTCACAGCGTGCCGGTCTTTACTTCGGTGTTCCTTTCATGATTGGGTGCTATATTTATCATTACATTCGCTTTAAAAAGTGGTAGGAGGGTTCAAGTATGGGACGTTTTAAAGAACTACTAGAACAAAAGGAATATATCATTTTGCACGGTGCTCTTGGAACAGAGTTGGAGTTTCGAGGGTATGATGTATCGGGTAAGCTTTGGTCTGCCAAGTATCTTTTGGAGAATCCCCAGTACATCAAGAATATTCACAAGGATTATATTCGTGCCGGGGCAGACTTGGTGACAACCTCCACCTATCAGGCAACCTTTGAAGGATTAGCAGAAGTTGGCTTGTCACAAGCAGAGGCTGAGGACCTCATTCGCTTGACCGTTGATTTGGCGAAGGAAGCGCGTGATGAGGTCTGGGCAGAATTGTCTGAAGCTGAAAAAGTACATCGAACCTATCCTCTTATTTCAGGCGATGTTGGCCCTTACGCGGCCTATTTGGCGAATGGTGCTGAATATTCCGGTGACTATAGTAACATTAGTCTAGCAGCGCTAAAAGACTTTCACCGTCGCCGAATTGAACTCCTATTAGAACAGGGGGCAGAGCTGTTGGCTTTAGAAACCATCCCCAATTTTCTTGAGGCACAAGCATTAGTAGAGCTGTTGGCAGAGGATTTTCCTGAGGTTGAAGCCTATATTAGCTTCACCTCTCAGGACGGTCAGTCAATCTCTGATGGTACGTCTATTGAAAAAATAGCAGAGCTGGTTAACGGCAGTGAGCAGATTTTAGCAGTTGGTCTCAACTGTACAGCACCGTCTCTTTACCCAGCCTTTCTCAGCCAGTTGAGAGAGAAAACGAATAAACCATTTGTCACCTACCCAAATTCTGGAGAGATATATGATGGAGCTACTCAGACCTGGAAAGAAGAAGCTGACCATAGCCATAGCCTTTTGGACAATACTCTTGCATGGCATAAACTGGGTGCTAAGGTAGTTGGAGGTTGTTGTAGGACTAGGCCGAATGATATAGCTGGTCTGACCCAAGGGTTGAAATAAATGAATTCCCGCTGTCGCGTGACGGCGGGGATTTTGTTATAAATTCTGTAATTTTTTCTCAATCTGCTGGAGTAAATTTTCTAGATTTTCCTTCTGTTCTTGGAGCAGGAGGATTTGTTTTTCACGGTCGGCAATTTCATCCAGTATGACCTGTTTGTTTTCTTTTAGCTGTTCGAGACTGCCGCATTTGGTGTCGTGAAGTTCTTTGATACGGATAATAGCTTTCACAGATAGGCCTAAATGGCGAAGTCCTAGTATATTTTCTAGGTTGTTGATTTCTTCTTCGTTCCAGTAGTAGTTACCGTTAACCAGCTGAGGTTGTAGCAATCCCTGTTCGGTGTAGAAACGAAGCATATCGCGTTTGATACCAAATTGTTGCATAACTTGTCCTGTTTTCATAATGTCCTCTTGACAGTGCCTTACCCCTCATGTTACATTGATGGGGAAAAGGAGTTCTATATGATTATTGTTGTTAAATGGTTGATTGTGCTTTATTTGGGGCTATTACCGCTATCTGCTTGGGTATATCGCAAGCAACTTCCTAGCTGGTTACTGATTTTATATGCCTGCCCAGTGTTGCTCAGTTTGTTGGGCTGGCAGACAGTTTTGGGATGTATCTTAGGTCTAATCTTGGCTTGCGGTGTACGGATTTTAGGTGGTCGCATTCTTTTTGGGAGAAATCGACTCAGTCACTTTTTGTCTCATGTTGTACTGAGTTTCATTTTCGCTCTTGCTCTGTTTTTGTTCTAAAAACAACCTCTCCACATAAACCTTCTGCCTTGGGATAACCAGTTCTGTTTCTAAAAAGTCTTTTAAATCTTCCTGTGGGACCCAGATATAATTGCTGGTTTCGTCGGCTTGGAGTTGGATAGCAGCTTTGTCCCAATTGGTTTCGGCCCAGTAGCAGTGGAAAATGCACTGGTCGTCATGGGTGATAAAGTGTGTATGGTGGCGGAGTTGGTCAGCTGTCAGCTCAATGCCTGTCTCTTCGCGGACTTCGCGTAATATGGCCTGCTCTGCTATTTCCCCAAACAAGGCCGAGCCTCCTGCTGTCGCTTCATAATAGTCAGGGTAGGAGAGCTTGGCGCTGTCGCGCTTCATGAAGAGGGTGCTGCCGTCGCGGTGGCGGATGATGCACTCGACGACTAGGTGGTAGAGGCCGTGGGGAATAGGTTCTCCGCGTGTGAGGGTGTGGTCGGTCAGTTGGCCGTCGGTTGTGTAGGCGTTCCAGATTTCCATTTCATTCTTCTGTCAATTTTGTAGTTATTCAGTATAGCACATCTATAAGTGCAAAAGCAACATGTTTTGTTTTTTGTACGGACTAATGCTATACTAAGCCTAGTAATTCAAAGGAGAAATCGATACAAACTATTATTCCTCATCTCTGGTACGATACAGAGGCAAAAGAAGCTGCGGAGTTGTATGTGGACCTTTTCGGAGGCAAGATTGACTGGAACTATACCATTACGGATATGCCTTCTGGCGATGCTGGCTTGATCCAATTCCAACTGGGAGACATGACCCTGGCAGCGATTAGTGCGGGGCCATATTTTAAACTCAACGAGTCTATGTCGCTCATGGTAAATGTAGCTAGTAAGGATGACGTAAGCCGTCTTTATGAGGCGCTATCAGACGGTGGGCGTGTGCTCATGCCATTGGCGGAATATCCCTTCAGCCCTTACTATGTCTGGTTGGAAGACCGCTTCGGTCTGTCTTGGTCGCTTGTCTTACTATGGCGGAGGTGAGGCTGCGGTTGCTGCTGCCAAGTTGAATTATGCGGAGCTTTTTATCAGAGACCAAAAAATGATTGCTATGGACCATGGATATGGTGGTGTGGCCTCTTTTAACGAATCCTTTTCGCTAATGGTCTGTGTGGATAGTCAGGAAGAAGCGGATAGTTGGTATGAAACAGTGTCGGCAGCTCCAGAAGCAGAAATTTGTGGTTGGGCCAAGGATCAGTTTGGGATTTCTTGGCAGATTGTGCCACGTATCTTGACGGAGGCATACGATTCGGCTAGCCCAGAACAGATTAAGGCTGTGAATGCTGCAGTAATGACAATGAAGCGTCTAGATATCGCATCTATTCAAGCCTTATTAGATTAATAAGATGTAAAAGGGACTGAGTTGCAGTTTCTGTTTTTTCTATTAGACAGGAATGAATTGGCTCGGTTTTTGGTATAATGAAAGAAAGTAGAGGGGAGACCACATGAAAGCAATAGAAAGACGAAAGCACATTTTATCACTTTTACAGGAAACATCTCAACCACTTTCAGCGAATTACCTAGCAAAAGAATTTGGAGTGAGCCGTCAGGTGATTGTGGGAGATATAGCCTTGCTTCGAGCAGAGGGTGATCTGGTTTTGGCGACTCCAAGAGGCTACCTACTGCAGTCTTCTCTGGCGCCTCTTGAAGGAGCTTATATTCGTAAAATAGCTTGTCAACATGGACCAGAAGATGTTGAAAAAGAGTTGACTATCCTATTAGAGGGAGGAGCTCAAATCCTTGATGTCGAAATTGAACATCCTATTTACGGTCTCTTATCTGGCAAACTAAATATTACCAGTTTTGAAGATCGGGACCGTTTTTTAGATGATTTGAGTCATTATAAAGGAGTGCTATTGAGTAATTTAACAGAAGGAGTTCATACTCATACTGTCTCATTTCCCTCGGTTCAAGCCTACCAAGAACTTTCTTTGGTATTAAAGGCTGCAGGAATTTTGCTAGAGAATCAATAAAACATTACAGGTGTCTTGACACCTGTAATGTTTTGGTTTATAATCGAACCTATAGAAAGAGAGGTTCCTTATGTCCCAATTAACACTATCATCTAAAAGTTCCGTCAAGCAGCTTTCCATTAGTGCGATTCTTACTGCATTTGCTATTTTGATTCCATTGATGATGCCGATTAAAATTGTTATTGGTCCAGCATCCTACACACTTGCTAGTCATATTCCGTTGTTTATTGCAATGTTTATTTCACCAGCAACGGCCATATTGGTAGCACTGGGCTCCAGTCTAGGCTTCTTTTTAGCGGGATTTCCTATTGTCATCGTATTTCGTGCATTAACCCACTTGATTTTTCTTACTCTGGGAGCTTTTTTAATAAAACGATTTCCAAGTTTTATGGACACTAAACATTTTTTCCTATTAGGGATTGGTCTCAATCTACTTCATGGCTTAGGGGAGTATATTGTGGTCATGGCCCTGACTTCGGGCGGGCAGACTTCAGATACTTATTGGATGACTATGCTTGGCTTAGTTGGTCTAGGTTCTGCACTTCATGGATTGCTCGATTTTAGTTTGGCATATTATTTTTGGAAAATCTTGAAAGAACGGAAAATTTATCAACCTTAATATGAGTTGAGATAAAATATAGTCTAGAAGTCGGAGAAAATTCTCTGGCTTTTTCTTGTTTTTTCTGTAAATGTACGAGGTTTATTCAATTTTTTAAAAAAATGTGTATAAATATGTTGCAAAAAGTATAAATATACACTATAATAGTCACTAGGTTTTATTTGCTAATTTAAATAGAAATGAGAATGTTTATGACGAAAGAAAAATTAATCCTAGCTTATTCAGGTGGTCTGGATACTTCAGTTGCGATTGCATGGTTGAAAAAAGACTATGATGTCATTGCGGTTTGTATGGATGTTGGTGAAGGGAAAAATCTCCAATTTATTCATGACAAGGCCCTTTCCATCGGTGCAATTGAATCGCATGTTTTGGATGTGAAAGAAGAATTTGCTCAAGAATACGTTTTGCCTGCCCTACAAGCTCATGCATATTATGAACAAAAATATCCACTAGTATCAGCACTTAGTCGCCCACTGATTTCTAAAAAGTTAGTGGAGATGGCGCACAAGACTGGTGCAACGACCATCGCTCATGGTTGTACAGGGAAGGGAAATGACCAGGTACGGTTTGAAGTAGCGATTGCGGCTTTGGATCCAACTTTGAAAGTTGTAGCACCTGTTCGTGAATGGAAGTGGGCGCGTGAAGAGGAAATCCTATTTGCCAAGGAAAATGGTGTTCCAGTTCCAGCAGATTTGGATAGCCCTTATTCAGTTGACCAAAATCTTTGGGGCCGGGCTAATGAATGTGGTGTATTAGAAAATCCATGGAATGAAGCACCAGAAGATGCTTTTGGAATCACTACTTCTCCAGAAAATGCACCAGATCTTCCTGAGTATGTAGAAATCGAATTTAAGGCTGGAGTCCCAGTTGCTATTAATGGAGAAACGCTCAGCCTTGCCAATCTCATTCAACAACTCAATGAGATTGCTGGTAAGCATGGTGTTGGACGAATTGACCATGTTGAAAACCGGTTAGTTGGGATCAAATCACGTGAAATTTATGAGTGTCCCGGAGCCATTACTCTTTTAACAGCTCATAAGGAAATTGAAGATTTGACCCTAGTGCGTGAAGTATCTCATTTCAAGCCAATTGTATCTAATGAACTCTCGAATCTGATTTACAATGGTTTGTGGTTCAACCCTGCAACACAGGCATTGAAAGCTTATCTGCAAGCAACTCAATCAGTCGTGAATGGAACCGCAAAAGTGAAATTGTATAAAGGATCAGCGAAAGTAGTTGCCAGAAAATCACCAAATTCTCTATATGATGAAGATTTGGCAACTTATACAAGTGCTGATACATTTGATCAAGATGCTGCAGTTGGTTTCATCAAGCTTTGGGGATTACCAACCAAAGTTAATGCAGAAATTCATAAAAAGAACTAGAAAGTAGGAGCTTATGGAAGCAAAGAAGCTATGGGGTGGTCGTTTTGAGGCCAGTCTTGAGGAATGGGTTGAAGAATTCGGTGCCTCCATTCGCTTTGATCAAAAACTGGCTAAGTATGATATTCAAGGGTCATTAGCTCATGTACAAATGCTTGGGGCAACAGGTGTTATTAGTCTTGAAGAAGCTCAGTCTATCCAGGCTGGTCTGGAAGAGCTTCTGAATGACTATGAAGCTGGAAAGCTAGTATTTGATGTTCGAAACGAAGATATTCACATGAATATCGAAAGTCTCCTGACTGAGAAGATCGGGTCAGTGGCAGGGAAATTGCATACGGCACGTTCTCGTAATGATCAAGTTGCAACAGATATGCATCTCTATTTGAAGGATACCTTGTTTCAAGTAGTAGATAAATTGACCAATCTACGCCAGACATTGGTTAATCTTGCACAAGAGCATATCGAGACGGTTATGCCGGGCTATACCCACTTACAGCATGCTCAGCCAATTAGTTTTGCTCAGCATATGTTGGCCTATTACAATATGTTCAGCCGTGACAGTGAGCGTTTTGCATTCAACATTCAGCATACAGATATATCTCCACTTGGTGCGGCAGCATTGGCAGGAACTACATTTCCAATCGACCGTCAACTAACTTCGGATTTAATGGGGTTTTCTCATCCCTATACAAATTCCTTAGATGCTGTATCAGATAGGGATTTTATCTTGGAATTTTTATCAAATGCGAGCATTTTGATGATGCATATGTCTCGTCTCTGTGAGGAAATCATTAATTGGTGCTCACATGAATACAAATTCGTTACTTTATCGGATACCTTTTCAACAGGTTCTTCCATTATGCCTCAGAAGAAAAATCCAGATATGGCTGAGCTGATTCGAGGGAAAACAGGTAGAGTTTATGGAAATTTGGTCGGATTGTTGACAGTCATGAAATCCTTACCGTTGACCTATAACAAGGATTTGCAGGAAGACAAAGAGGGAATGTTTGATAGCGCGGAAACCATTTTGGTATCTATTGATATTTTGGCAGGAATGCTACAATCTATGACAGTTCATAAGGAAAGAATGGCTCAATCAACTGAGAAGGACTTTTCGAACGCTACAGAGTTGGCGGATTACTTGGCTAGCAAGGGTCTACCGTTTCGTCAGGCGCATGAGATTGTTGGAAAACTAGTCTTGGAATGTAGTAAAGCTGGGTACTATTTACAGGATGTTCCTTTAGAACGTTATCAGGAAATTTCATCGATTATTGGACCGGATATATATACAGCTTTAGAGTCTCAAACGGCAGTTTCACGAAGGAATTCGCTTGGAGGAACCGGTTTTGAATCCATTCGCTGGCAAATTCAGCAAGCAAAAGAGCAATTATCAGCTTCAAAAGGCCTCTAAACGTGATGTTTATTGGCTTTTTTGAATTTTATGGTATAATAGTAGTAATTTTGAAAGATGGAGTGAGAGTTTGAGAAAAAGCTATCGTGTCAAGCGTGAACGAGATTTTAATGACATTTTCACCAAAGGAAATAATGTGGCAAATCGTCGATTTGTAGTCTATTGGCTAGCGAAAGAACAACCGCATTTCCGAGTAGGGCTTTCTGTCAGTAAAAAATTAGGAAACGCTGTCACGCGGAATAAGATTAAGAGAAAAATTCGACATGTTCTTATTGAGCATCAGGAACAACTTGTAACGAATGACTTTGTTGTCATTGCTCGCAAGGGTGTTGAAGAATTAAACTATCAGGAAATTAAGAAAAATCTTCTCCATGTTTTAAAACTTGCCAAACTTTATCAGGAAGGTGTTGAGATTGAAAAAGAAAGCTAAGTGGGTTGGTTTACTCGCCACGTCCCTGTTTGTATTGACAGCCTGTGGGACAGGTCCAGTAACTAGCCAGTCGTCTGGTGCATGGGACCAGTTAATCTATTGGTTCGCTAGTGTCATCCAATTCTTGTCCATCAACGGTCAAATTGGAATAGGGATTATCCTATTTACTATTTTGATTAGGACCCTGTTATTGCCTTTGTTCCAAATACAGATTAAATCTTCGCGAAAGATGCAAGAGTTGCAGCCAAAGTTGAAAGCGCTACAGGCTGAATATCCAGGAACAGATATGGAGAGTCGCCAACAACTTTATGAAGCAACACAGGCACTCTATAAAGAAAACGGCGTTAGTATGAGATCGTCTATGATTCCGCTTCTCATTCAAATGCCAATCTTATTGGCTCTTTTCCAAGCTCTAACACGCGTTGAAGTCTTGAAAGTTGGTCATTTTCTTTGGTTAAATCTCGGGGAACCGGATCCGATTTTTGTCTTGCCTGTTCTGGCTGCTGGTTTCACATTCCTCAGCACATGGTTGACCAACAAGTCTGCAATTGAAAAAAATATGGCTATGACAGTTATGACTTTTGCCATGCCAGTCATGATTTTTCTCTTTGCTTTGCCGGCTGCGAGCGGGGTATCCTTGTACTGGACTGTATCAAATGCTTATCAAGTGGTTCAAACTTTAGTATTTAATAATCCGTTCAAAATAATAGCGGAGCGTCAAGCCAAAATTGATTTGGAGAAAGAACTTCAGTCTAAGAAGCGAAAGGCTCAAAAAAAGGCCAAGAAAAAGAAATAGGATTCTAGGAGAGAGAAAATGAAATTTACAGGATCAAGTGTTGAAGAAGCTATTCAAAATGGCTTGGTAGAGTTAAATATTCCTCGGAAGAGAGCACATATTACTGTAGTTGCGCGTGAGAAAAAAGGTTTCTTCGGTTTTGGGAAAAAGCCAGCTATTGTTGACATTTATGTAATCAATGAGACAACGGTAGTGAAAGCTAATCAAAAAGCTGTTCGTGGAGTTCCAACTGAAATTAATGAGTTGAATGAGCCGGTTAAAAGTATCTCAGAAGCGACAATTGACCTAGGAAAAGTTGTTGCAGCTGTTAAAGAATTTGAAAAATCTGGCCAAACGCTTGAAGATGATATCAAGGCTCAGATTTTGAAAAATGAAAAAGAGGCAACTACAATTCTGGAAGAGACAGGTCGTATTGAGATTTTACCAGAAGAGCTGCTTCATCCATCATCTGCGGATCAGCTTGTCGATGAAACAATTCAAGACCAACCTGCTACCACAAATCAAAGTGAATCAACTTCTGAATTTGCTGATATTGATATTAAGGTGGAATCACAGTATGACATTGAACAAGTTGTAGCTGAAGTGTCAGAATATGTTCAAGAAATCTTGGATGATATGGATGTAGAGGCTCGCATCGAGACAAGCCACAATAGACGAACCATTAACATTCAAGTCGACACAAACGAACCTGGACGTGTCATTGGATATCATGGAAAAGTATTAAAAGCTTTGCAACTTTTGGCACAAAACTTCTTATATAATCGATATGAGCGTAATTTTTATATTACAATTAACGTTAATGACTATGTAGAGCACCGTGCAGAGGTACTACAGGGATATGCTCAAAAACTGGCAGAGCGTGTGATAACCGAGCAAGAAGCTTATCATACAGATCCTATGTCTAGTAATGAGCGCAAAATAATCCATCGCATCATTTCAAAAATGGATGGAGTGACAAGCTATTCAGAAGGTAGCGAGCCTAATCGATACGTTGTCGTAGATATCGAAGGAAATCGTGATTAATTATCAGATGTTTAAAGAGAGGATGAAGTGTTCCTCTCTTTTTTATTAAATATGAAGAAAAATATTTGTTTGGATTGGCTGATTTTTGGATTCTTGGTAAAAAGTCAGTCAGAACACCTTGACAAATGGTTTAATTTCTTATAAAATGGATTGGTATGTTTAGTAACTGATCAAAACTAGCCGGCTAAACGAATACGAAAATCTAGAGGAGGTATTCATCGTGAAACGTACTTTTCAACCAAGTAAAATCCGTCGCGCACGTAAACACGGTTTCCGTAACCGTATGGCAACAAAAAATGGCCGTCGTGTGTTAGCAGCTCGTCGCCGTAAGGGACGTAAAGTGCTTGCTGTAGCGTAATTGATGAACAAGAAACCAGCAGAAACTCGAGTCTGCTGGTTTTTCTTTCTTAATAGTAAATGGAAATGTGAGAAGGGAGTACTTTGACATGAATAGGAAGATGGTCTCCTTCGTCACCGTCAATATTGATTTGCAAATCACCATCAATGACTGAAATTTTCCCTTCTGTGAAGGTTTCATAACCAAGACTTGTTGTGTCTTCCGTGACACCTTTCATTAATTGAGGGATGGCGGATACTGTATCCAGAAAATGACTATCTTTTAGATAAAGTAAGTGAAGTAAGCCATCATCTACCTTGGCATTCGGTAGGAGTGTCTCGAATCCACCTATTGAATTGGTTAATCCGATTATCAGCGTTGAAGAAGTGATAATTTTTGAAACGTTATTCACTTCTACTTCAAATTGGTAACTTTTGTTATTAACTAATTCTTTTACCCCATTGATAAAATATGCCAACTTACCAAATCGTGTCTTTTCTTCTGGGGCTACATCGTTGATTCCTTGTGGGATGGCTCCAATTGCGGCGACATTCATAAAGTAACTATCATTGACCTGGCCTATATCGAGGAGGCGCTTCCGAGAAGGATCAAATTGAGCAATGGCTGATGTTGGATCTAAAGGAATACCTAATGCTCTGGCTAAATCATTTACTGTACCAAGCGGGAAAAATCCAAAATGTGGTCGGTGTGGTTCATTGGCGATTCCGCTAATTCCCTCATTCACAGTGCCATCACCACCCATAACAATCACGCTATCGAACTGTTTCTGGGCAGCCTCTTTAGTAAAGCGAGTCGCATCGCCAGCTTTTTTGGTTTCTTTTACCTCAACATAATCGAAATAGGCTTTTAATTTCTCAAGGGCCTGTTTTTGGAACTCTGGTGCTTTTTCACCACCAGAACTAGGATTAACAACTAACAAGGCGTTTTTCATAGCGATTCTCCTACTGATTTTTATGATATTATTTATTATACAATTTTTTACATAGCAGATGCAACTAACCGCTTCCTTATGAGTGTGTCGGAATTTTTGAGAAGAGAGGATATTACCAAGAAAACGGAAAAGTCAAGACCAAAACAAACTTTTTCTT
>NZ_JBMVJB010000012.1:0-63809 GCF_049893425.1 Streptococcus sp. VTCC 12886
ATCCTCCAGTTTGTTTTTTATAACAGTATACTGGAGGAAGGAGTGATTGGATAGATACCTTGTTATTGGGCAGTTACAAAAGTCCTCTCATTCTGCATTTTTGATGTATCGGAGTAAAATATTCCTGCATAGTAAAAAGCCTCAAAATCATAGATTTTGAAGCTTTCTAGCAACTATTTTAGCTTTAGGGCAAGCAACGTGTGAAGTAATATCACACTTGTCTGTCTTATCTGTTATTTTCCATATATTCGGCCGATAAGTACTAAAAAAGATAGGAAACTAACACACCACTACTCTTAAACTTTTACAGCCGCAACTGATTTTCTACAAAAAATACATCATAAAAAGAGCGATGTGAGACTAAACTTATGCCCAATCCCATTCACTCTTCGACTTATAAAATACAATTTTTCCTAAGTTCACTTATCACGGACGGAACAAGGTCCAATCCCATAGGTCTTAATGTTTCCCAACACGAATACGGTTGATTGCTCGTTGGAGTGCAACTGCAGCCCGTTTTTCCATATCAATATTCCGAGCGTTCTGAGCTTCTTCTAATTCACGCTCCGCTCTCAATTTGGCCCGTTCTGCTCGACTAATATCAATGTCTCGTTCCCTCTCAGCAGAATCAGAGACAATTGTTATCAAATCTTTGTTGATTTCGATGATACCACCATTGACTGCAATCCAATCCACGTGGTTATCATCATCAACACGTCGTACTTTCATCTCATCAATTTCTAAAACAGCAATCAATTCTAAGTGACCTGGATAAATCCCCAATTCTCCCTCTTTGGTCTTAACCAAAACAAAGGCTGCATGGTGATCATATTTTATTCCATCTGGTGTCACTACTTGAACAGTCATATGTGCCATATGCCACCTCTAGTATTTCATTTTAGCAGCTTTAGCGACTACATCCTCAATTGAACCAACATTTCGGAAAGCATCTTCAGGCAAATGATCATGTTTACCATCTAAAATTTCCTTAAAACCTTTAACGGTTTCTGCAACAGGAACGTAGGAACCTGGCATACCTGTAAATTGTTCAGCAACGTTAAAGTTTTGAGACAAGAAGAATTGAATCCGACGTGCACGACCAACTAAAGTCTTTTCCTCATCAGACAATTCATCCATACCGAGAATGGCAATAATATCTTGCAATTCTTGGTAACGTTGAAGAACACGTTTTACTTCCATCGCTACAGCATAGTGCTCCTCACCTACAACTTCAGGAGCCAAGGCACGAGAAGATGATGCTAATGGATCAACCGCTGGATAAATACCTAATTGAGTCAACTTACGCTCCAAGTTGGTTGTAGAATCCAAATGGGCAAACGCTGTTGCTGGAGCAGGGTCAGTATAGTCATCCGCAGGAACATAAATCGCCTGAATAGAAGTTACAGAACCCTTCTTAGTTGAAGTAATCCGTTCTTGCAATTGTCCCATCTCAGTAGCAAGGGTTGGCTGATAACCAACGGCTGAAGGCATACGACCCAAGAGGGCTGACACTTCTGAACCTGCTTGAGTGAAACGGAAAATATTATCAATAAATAAGAGAACGTCTTGACCTTCAACATCACGGAAATATTCAGCTATCGTCAAACCAGTAAGGGCAACACGCATACGTGCACCTGGTGGCTCATTCATCTGACCAAAGACCATGGCTGTTTTTTCAATAACACCAGACTCTTTCATTTCCCAGTAAAGGTCGTTCCCTTCACGAGTACGCTCACCAACACCAGTAAATACAGAAATACCACCATGTTCTTGAGCGATGTTATGAATCAATTCTTGGATAAGAACTGTCTTACCAACACCGGCACCACCGAAAAGTCCAACTTTACCACCTTTAAGATAAGGAGCTAAAAGGTCAATAACTTTAATACCTGTTTCCAAAATTTCATTTGAAGTCGATAATTCATCAAAAGAAGGAGCCTTTTTGTGAATCGGTTCACGATCAAAATCTGACGGAAACGGTTCCTCAAGGTCAATTGTATCCCCTAAAACGTTAAAGACACGACCCAGCGTCTCTTTACCAACAGGAACTGAAATCGGACGACCTGTGTCAAGCACTTCCATTCCACGAGTCAATCCGTCAGTTGATTCCATAGCAATTGTCCGAACAACCCCGTCACCAAGCTCCAGTGCAACTTCTAGCACAACTTTTTGTTTAGAATCATCATTTTTATATACAACAAGTGCATTGTTAATCTCAGGAAGTTTATCTTCTGCTGCAAACGCGACGTCTACAACAGGACCAACAACCTGAGTAATTTTACCTGAACTCATTCTATTTCCTCTTTTCCTAACCTACTCAAGAGCTGATGCGCCGGCAACAATCTCAGTGATTTCCTGAGTAATAGCAGCCTGACGCGCCCTATTGTATTGAATTGTTAAATCCGAAATAACATTCTTCGCATTATCTGTCGCAGTCTGCATCGCAGTCATACCAGCAGCATTTTCAGCAGTCTTAGCATCCAAAAGCGCCCCGTAAATGGTTGATTCTGCGTATTGAGTCAACAATTGGTCCAATATCATTTCACGATTTGGTTCCAATTCAAATGTCGCCGTATAGCCATCTACTTCATTATGGTCTAAATCTTCAACAGGAAGCATTTGCTGTACACGTACTTGGCTAGTCAAACTATTTACATGATGATTGTAACAAACATAAAGTTCATCAAACAGCTCATTTTTATACATTTCTACAGATTTAGAAATGATTTTTTGGACTTCTTCAAAGCTAGGATTATCAGCAATTCCACGCAATTCAAACACAGGGTTGATACCACGTGCGCGGAAAAAATCAGCACCCATCCCCCCAATAGCAATAATCTCAAACTCTCCATTTGACTGATGGTCCTGATTAATCATTTCCATAACAGCTTTTAAAATACTAGAATTATAAGAACCTTTTAAGCCACTATCTGAGGTGATGACAATATAACCCACTTTTTGAATAGGACGTCGAATGAGCATCGGATTACTAGTATCTGATGTCATTAGTTCACCACGTAACAAATCCGTCGTAATCGCCCGAACTTTACTAGCATAAATCTGAAATGATTTCGACAACTGCTCTGATTTCGCCAACTTTGATGCAGAAACCATCTGCATGGCACCTGTGATTTGACTGGTTTTCTTGGTTGATGCTATTCTTAATTTGATTTCATTAAGAGAACCTGCCATCCTATACTCCTTTATTTAAAGATTGATTGGTCTTTGAATGTTTGAATAGCAGTATTCAACTCATCCGTATCTGGAAGATCTTTCGTTGTACGAATGACATCCAAAAGATTATCATAGTGCAAATCAAAGTATGCATACAACTCTTCTTCAAATGCTAAAATATCATCAATCGGAACTGAATCCAAATATCCATTTGTCAAAGCATACAAAATCAAAACCTGTTTTTCAACTGGAAGTGGTTTGTGCAATGGTTGTTTCAAAACTTCCACTGTACGTCGACCACGATTGAGTTTTGCTTGTGTTGCTGCATCCAAATCAGACCCAAATTGCGTAAATGCTTCCAATTCACGATAAGAAGCCAAATCGATACGAAGGGTACCAGCAACCTTTTTCATGGCCTTAATTTGGGCGGAACCACCAACACGTGATACAGAAGATCCGGGATCAATCGCTGGACGAATACCAGAGTTAAACAAATCGTCTTTTAAGAAAATTTGTCCATCTGTAATGGAAATCACGTTGGTTGCAATATAAGCAGAGATATCACCAGCTTGTGTTTCAATAAATGGCAAGGCTGTAATGGAACCTCCGCCCAATTCATCAGAAACTTTTGCGGAACGTTCCAATAAACGACTGTGCAAGTAGAATACATCCCCTGGATATGCTTCACGACCTGGAGGACGGCGAAGCAAGAGAGACAATTCTCGATATGCTACCGCTTGTTTTGATAAATCATCGTAGACAATCAAAACATGTTTGCCTTCATACATAAATTCTTCCGCCATTGCAACCCCAGCATAAGGTGCTAAGAAAAGTAATGGGGATGGTTGTGAAGCAGATGCTGTCACAACTATAGTATAATCTAACGCGCCATATTGACGAAGTGTTTCTACTTGAGTACGAACTGTAGATTCTTTTTGACCGATTGCTACATAGATACAAATCATATCTTGACCTTTTTGGTTCAAGATAGCATCAATAGCTACAGAAGTTTTACCTGTTTGACGGTCACCGATAATCAATTCACGTTGTCCACGACCAATTGGTACCAAGGCATCAATCGCTTTCAGACCAGTTTGAAGGGGTTCATTTACTGATTTACGCTGCATAACACCTGGTGCTGGGTATTCAATCGGACGAGTTTTGCTTGTGCGAATTTCGCCCAATCCATCGACTGGTTGCCCCAAAGGATTAATGACACGACCAATCAATCCAGACCCAACTGGTACTTCCATGATTTTTCCTGTACGACGAACAACTGAACCCTCACGAATATCTGTAAATCCGCCAAGAATAATGATACCGACGTCATTTGTCTCCAAGTTCTGAGCCATACCAATGGTGCCATTTTCAAAGATTAACAGCTCTCCACTCATGGCATTATCAAGACCTTGCGCACGTGCAATACCATCACCAATGTAGGTAACTACACCAGTCTCTGTATAATCAAAGTTAGGTTGAAACTCTTCGATTTGTTGTTTTAGTAAAGCGCTAATTTCTTGTGCATTTATCAAAAGAACACCACTTTCTATAGTTTTTTTCTAACATCCTTTAATTGTGTACGAACACTTGCGTCAATTACTTTATGGTTAATTGTCAAAACAAAACCACCTAATAATGAAGCATCCAGTTCTTCAACAATATTATGAACACGCAAACCAAACCGTTCCTCGACTAATTGACGTAAACGAGATTTTTGTTGTTCCGTTAATGGATAAACTGATGCAATATGTGTATCAAACTCATTTTTTAATTTACTGATTTGAAGTTGAGCGCGTTCAAGAGTTTCCAGAAGTAAATCTGCATGTCCATCTCGAATCACATCTTCAATTAAATCATTGATTTGCCAATAACTAGATTGACGAACAGTGCGTACAAAAGCTGCTTTTTCTTCTCTTGAAACTGTAGCCGACAATAAGAGACGGTTCAATTTACTATCATGAATGATAGTTATCAACTCAGAAATCTGATCATACATGTTCCAAATTTCTGAACTGTCACTGACTTTTTCAACAAATGATAGAGCATACTTTTGCACGAGGGCATTTTCTCTAGCGTTCATCTACTTGACTCCTAATTTGTCCAAATACCGATCAATCAAATTGCTGTGTGCCTGTTGATCCAAATCTTCAAAAATAATTTTTCCTGCAATATCGACTGCCAAATTAGCAACTTGAACGCGAAGTGTTTCTTGAACCTCACGTTTTTCAGATTCAATTTCCATTTGTGCTTTTGTTTTCAAGCCTTGCACTTCAACTTCAGCCTGTTCAAGAATTCGCTTTTTCTCCAATTTAGCACGCTCTACTGCGTCTTGAATGATTTTTTGTCCTTCAATACGACCTTGCACTAATTCATCTTCTCGTTGTTTCACAAGGGCAGTTGCAACTGCTAATTTTTCTTCAGCCGCATCAATATCACCTGCAATCTTCTTTTCACGTTCTTCAAAAATTCCAGTAATTTTATTCCAAGCGAATACACGAATTAAAATAATTAAAACTGCAAAAGATGCTGTAGCGAGGATAAAATTTCCTAGTACAGTACTTGACTGCATTGTAATTTGTGTCGTCATTATTTATCCCTCTATTACTCACTCTCTCCATTTATTTTCTTATTCAGATACATAGATACCAACATAACAAATACATAACTCTGTAAGCATGAAATAAATACAGAGAAACCTGTCCAAACAATGTTTAGAACAAAGGCTATTGGGTATGCAAATGCATTTTGTTGAGATAATTGTAGAAGAAGAGAAACAAGCACTTCACCGGCATAAATATTACCATATAAACGAAGAGCAAGCGACACAAGATTGGTCACTTCTTCCAAAATATTCATTGGAGCCATTGCCCAAGGTGTAACAAAAGCTTTAAAGTATTCTTTAAAGCCACGACGGCGAATCCCTTCAAAATGACAAAAAAGTATTGCTATACCAGCAAGACCAAAGTCGTAAGCCATATTAGCCGTTGGAGAAGTCCACAAATTTTGTCCCTCTGGTGTTTCCAACTTCGTCATTAATCCCAAATTATTGGCAAGCAAAAGAAAAGTGAAAACTGTAAAGAAAAACAAAGAATAGCGCTTTGCTTCCTCATCACCAAGGTTTCCTTTTGTAAAGTTGATCGTTAGTTCGTAAACATATTCCAAAACATTTTGTTTTCCTTTTGGCTTAAGTTCCATCCGACGACTAGCCCAAAACACAAGTAAGAAAATAACCGAAATGATAATGACTGAAACCAATACCATGGTCAGGTCAAAGGTTACGGGACCAAGGGTAAGGGTTGGACTTAAAGTTTCTTCCAATTGAGGTTCCCCCCTTTTCTATTTCTCTATTTTCTACTATTTCAAGACGAATGTCATAGCCAAAGTGACGAAGAAAGTTCCCTCGATAAAGGCAACACCCAAGAAAACACCAGACATCAATTTACTTTGCATTTCTGGTTGACGTGCAGACGAACTAATATAAGAAGATACCAAAAGTCCCTCACCGATACTTACACCAAGACAGGCCAAACCAAGGGCCAATGCGCCTAAATTCATAACGAATTCTCCTTTTAAAATTTAATACCATGTAAGGATACTCCTAAAACACCTATTTGTCAAGAAAATATCGCTGTTGGAAGCGTTTAATTCGCATTTTTAAAAGAAAAAGAAAAGACTTTTCATCTTTTCTACCTATTTAATAGTTTCATCTTTAATAGTTTCATCCATATGATCAGATTCTTCAATAAATCGTTTAGCCATTTTTTCTCGATTGATTTGATCCATATCGAGTGTGATGGCATCATCTGATACAAGGTCTGTGTCTGCAAAGAATTCAATATGATTTGCTAAATTCTTCAGTTCAACAGGCGCTTCTCCTCCAAACTCACCATCCAAATTAATCATCAGTCTGTTAGTAGATTGAAGGTTTTCTATTGTCAAACTCTTAGTCTTAATGTACTCAATTAATTTACTGCCGATATGTTTTCCACCATCTAAAACCTGACGAATTAAATGCAAAATTTCAAATAAGTTGCCTGTTTTAACCATCAATAGTGTAAAATTACCATCATCTAATTTTGCATCTGGAACAATTTGTTCAAACCCCCCAATTGAGTTGGTAAGGGCTACAAAAATTAAGGATACAGATCCTTCAAATACCCCTTGATCATGCTTCACTCTAACTGGTGTAAATTGGACTCTTGGTAACAACTCGGCCCCTTTTACCACATATGCCAAATAGCCAAACATAGTCTTAAGCTGACTTGGAACGCTATAAGTAAGCTCAGTTAAGGTTCCAGCAGCTGCAATATTTATAAAATAATGCTCTTGTTGAGTACCATTTTTTTTATTTTTTGCTAAGCCAATGTCCATTAAAATGGTCTGCTTCTTGCCAATTATCTTTGCTGCCTCGACTGGATTTCCTCTTGGAATTTTTAATGCACGCGCGTAGTCATTTGTTGTTCCTGTAGGAATAATAGCCATTTTAGGCCTTTTTTCGAGTGGAGCAATGCCATTAACCACTTCATTGATAGTACCATCACCACCTGCAGCAATGATTAAATCAAATCCATCAAGTGCGGCTCTTTTTGCTTCATTTTTTGCAGAATCTGGCTCAGGAGTAGTTTGAAAAGCAGACGTTTCATATCCATATCCTTCAAAAATGTGCAATACTTCTGCTACATTTTTTTTCATAATTTCCTGACCCGAAGTCGGATTATAAATCAATCGCGCACGTTTTCTTTTTTTCATCGTTCATTCCTTTTAAAGGTTTTCTAGCCAAGCTTCATCTTTTATTTCAATCCCGAGTTCTTGTGCCTTGGCCAGTTTACTACCAGCATCCGTTCCTGCGACAACAAGATTTGTTTTCTTAGAAACTGAGCCAGCTACAGTCGCTCCTAAGGATTCTAATTTAGTCTTAGCCTCATTGCGTTTCATTCTTTCCAATTTGCCCGTTAATACAACTGTCATACCGGATAAGGCAGCATTTTCATCTGCTACCTGTCCAAGATAAGCTAAGTTTACCCCAACTTCCTTAAGTTCGTGTAAAAGTTGTTGAGCTCCTTGACTAGTAAAATAAGTTGTAATTGACTTTGCAATGACTTGTCCTAATC
Source organism: Streptococcus sp. VTCC 12886 (assembly GCF_049893425.1). Lineage (NCBI taxonomy): Bacteria > Bacillati > Bacillota > Bacilli > Lactobacillales > Streptococcaceae > Streptococcus > Streptococcus sp. VTCC 12886. Next base: position 8,286 of record NZ_JBMVJB010000012.1, read on the forward strand.
CTTCTAACGAGGAAATAGTATCTTGATCAGCTTTTGCTAACGATTCCAAATCGCCAAATTTTTCCAATAATATTTTACTTGCTTTGCTACCAACATGACGAATTCCCAACCCAAATAAGAGGCGCTCCGCTGAATTTGTTTTGGAACTTTGGATTGCTTGATATAATTTTTCAGCTGATTTTTCCTTAAACCCATCTACAGTCAGTAAATCGTTGACCGTTAATTGATAAATATCTGCAACATCATGAACTAATTGTGACAGGAACAATTTTTCAACGATAGACGTTCCCAATCCTGCAATATTCATGGCATCACGACTAGCAAAATGTTCCAACTTACTCATCAACTGACTTGGACACAAAGGATTGATACAGCGCAGGGCAACTTCATCTTCATAATGTTGTAGGATACCAGCACAACTTGGACAGATAGTTGGGATAGGCATCGGTTCTTGAATGGTACGATACTTGTCCACCACTTTCAGCACTGCTGGAATAATGTCTCCTGCTTTATATACAATAACTGTATCACCAATACGAATATCTTTTTCGGCGATATAGTCTACGTTGTGCAAGGTCGCTCGACTGACCGTCGTCCCCGCTAATTGAACAGGACTGAGGTTTGCAGTTGGAGTTACGACACCCGTACGACCAACAGTCCAATCAACCGACAAGATTTCAGTTTCCTTTTCCTCGGCTGGGAATTTATAGGCAATAGCCCATCGTGGTGCCTTGACCGTAAAACCCAACTCTTCTTGTGCAGATAAATCATTTACTTTAATGACTATGCCATCAATCTCATAGGGGAGATCATCTCGGCGCTCTGCCATTTTTTCAATAAACTCCCACACATCATCAATGGTATTTGCCAAATGATAATCGTGATTTATCGTAAAACCAAGGGTATCTAGCTTATGAAGAACCTCTGATTGACTGACTGCATCAGATGGACTCGCCTCTTGGTAAAAAAAGGTAGCAAGTCCACGTTGAGCAACGACAGCTGTATCTAATTGACGGAGGGTTCCTGCAGCGGCATTTCTAGGGTTAGCAAACTCAGCTTCTCCAGCCTCTTCACGTTGTTTGTTAACACGAGCAAAAGAAGCTTTGGGCATATAACATTCCCCTCGAACGGTAATATCAATCGCCTCGGGCAAGGTCAAAGGAATATCAGCTACACGTTTTAAATTCTCAGTAATATTTTCACCAATACTGCCATCCCCGCGTGTAGCTCCAACAACAAGTTTTCCAGCTTCATAGGTAAGGGAAATGGAAAGGCCATCAATCTTCAGCTCACAAATATAACTTGCCTGTGGAAATTCCTTGCGTACACGCTGATCAAACGTTTCTAATTCTGCACGCGAAAATGCATCCTGCAGACTAAAAAGAGGATAAACATGGCTATATTTCTCAAAACCATCTAATACTTTCCCACCCACTCGATGGGTTGGGCTATCTGGTAAAATCAGTTCTGGATGTGCTGTCTCGAGCTCAACTAACTCACGATAGAGCTTGTCATATTCGGCATCCGATACACTTGGTCGATCCAATTGATAATATTCTTTAGCATACTGATTCAGCAAGCTAACTAATTCTGTTATTCTTGTTTCCATAAGAGTATTATAACATGATTTGAAGTTGCTAAGTATATTTTGGACTTCAAATCAATCAGATTCTTTTAGATATTTTTGGGTAAAAAAGGTATAATGAGCATATATTATTTTTGGAGGTGCCCCATGGCTGTAACATATAAACGACAAGATGATTTAGAAAAAATGCTCGAAGAATTTGCTTCATTTGAAAATCTAGAAGAAATTGAGTATCCAGATCCAAAATCAAAAATAAATTCCGGAAAAAACAACTTGAAGCAGGATGATAAATAGTATGTTTGATTTCAATCAACTTCCTACCTCCGTTCTGCAGGCAGGGGCTATTTTCCTGTCTATTATCATTGAAGCCTTACCCTTTGTATTGATTGGAGCAATGATTTCTGGTTTTATCGATGTGTTTATCACCCCTGAGAAAGTACATAAACTCCTTCCCCAAAACAGGGTTCTCGCCATTCTTTTTGGCACCTTTATTGGTTTTATTTTTCCTTCCTGCGAATGTGGGATTGTTCCAATTGTCAATCGATTATTGGAGAAAAAAGTTCCCCAATACACAGCTATCCCATTCCTAGTTACTGCTCCTGTAATCAATCCCATTGTACTATTTGCAACGTATACTGCATTTGGTAATTCTATGCTTTTTGCCACGTATCGTGCCTTAGGAGCAATCCTTGTTTCAGTCGTACTGGGGATCATTCTAGGTTTCTTTGTAAAAAATCCGATACTGAAAGAAAATAAGTTAAGCCATCACCAACATGATTATTCCAATAAGACAAGCTGGCAAAAAGTCGGTTTTGCACTTATTCATGCTATTGATGAATTTTTTGATACGGGTCGCTATCTGGTTTTCGGTTGCCTTTTTGCTAGTTTGGTTCAGGTTTATATTCCAACTGCTGTCCTGACGACCATTGGTCACAATCCATTATCTGCCATTCTGCTGATGATGTTATTGGCGTTTCTTCTTTCACTTTGCTCAGAGGCAGATGCCTTCATCGCTGCATCTCTTTTATCAAGTTTTGGCTTTGCTCCGGTGATGGCCTTCTTGGTCATCGGACCAATGATTGATGTCAAAAATTTACTCATGATGAAACATTACTTTACAGGTAAATTTATTATTGGATTTATCTCGGTTATAACTCTAGTCATTCTAGGGTATAGTCTCCTACTTGGAGGTGTGGCATGATTCGATTTTTAATTCTTGCAGGCTATTTTGAGATGACCATGTATCTTTATGTCTCTGGAAAATTAAACCAATACATCAACCTACACTATAGTTACTTAGCATTTCTATCCATGGTCTTATCCTTTATATTAGCTATTGTACAATTGTATATTTGGGTAAAAGAGATAGAGACACACAGCCATCTGTCAAAGAAATCAGCCAAGTTTGCCAGTTTAGCCCTCTTATTGATACCACTTTTAGTTGCCTGGCTCTTCCCGACCGTCAGCTTGGATTCAACTACTGTCGCAGCAAAAGGCTACCATTTCCCGTTAGCTGCGGAAAATGATACGACGACTCAGACGCAAGAAGGAACGACGGTTCAGTATCTCAAACCAGACAGTTCTATTTATTTTACAAAATCTGCCTATCAGAGTCAGATGCGTGAAATTGCCAATCACTACATCGCTGAAGATCAGATTATTGTCACTAGTGAAAATTACATGGAGGTGATGGAGGCAATCTATGACTATCCTACGGAATTTTCAGGAAAAACTGTTGAGATGGTAGGTTTTGTCTATAATGATCCTGACAATGTTCATCAACAATTCATCTTTCGCTTCGGAATTATACACTGCATTGCAGACTCAGGGGTATATGGCCTGCTCTCTACTGGGTCTGATACTCCATTTTCAAATAACACCTGGGTTAAAGCCAAAGGCATAATCAGGGTTACTTACCATACCTCATTGAAACAAAATCTTCCAACATTAGAATTGCAATCTATTGTCCAGATTGAACAACCGGACTCTCCATATGTTTACCGTGTTTTCTAACAATTTCGCCTTAAAAGTGAATTTTCTGACAATTTATGCTATAATAGTTTTTATACTCAACAGATAGGAATGAAATTATGTCATCACATGTATTGTTTACTATTTTTGGTGCTAGTGGCGACCTTGCCAAACGCAAACTCTATCCTTCATTATTCCGTCTCTACAAGGCTGGACATATCAGGGAAAACTTTGCCGTTATTGGTACAGCTCGAAGACCTTGGACCAAAGAATTTTTTGAACAAACTGTTATTGAATCACTTGGAGACTTACCAGATACTCCACGCCAAGCCCATGAATTTGCCAGCCATTTCTACTATCAAAGTCATGACGTTAATGATACGGAGCATTATGTAGCATTACGTAAATTGCAGGACGACTTGTGTGAAAAATACGATACTCAGCACAACAAGGTCTTCTTCCTTTCTATGGCGCCGGAATTTTTCGGTACAATTGCCAAACATCTCAAATCTGAGCAGATTGTTGACGGACAAGGTTTTGAACGTTTGATTATTGAAAAACCATTTGGAACAAGTCTTGCAACTGCTACGAAGCTCAATGATGAGTTGGCTGCTGCATTTAATGAAGACCAAATCTATCGTATCGACCATTACTTAGGTAAAGAAATGGTGCAAAATATCTTTGCAGTTCGGTTTGCCAATATTATTTTTGAACATGTCTGGAACCGTGATTATATCGATAATGTCCAAATTACTTTTGCTGAATCAATTGGGGTTGAGGACCGTGGTGCCTACTATGATCATTCTGGTGCACTAAAAGATATGGTACAAAATCACGCACTTCAAGTTCTGTCACTTTTAGCAATGGATAAACCAGCTAGTTTCAAAGAAGAAGATGTTCGAGCTGAGAAAATTAGAGTTTTCCAACACCTTCGCCATCAAACTGATGAAGAATTGAAACAAAACTTTATTCGTGGCCAATATACTGCAGGTTCTATTGATGGGAAAGATTATGTCAGCTACCTAGATGAACCTAATATTGCCGATGGTTCACAGACTGAAACATTTGCTAGCGGTGTCTTCTTTGTCGATACAGACCGTTTCCGCGATGTCCCATTCTTCTTCCGTACAGGTAAACGACTAACCGAGAAAGGGACTCGTGTTACAATTACCTTTAAACATGCGGAAAATATTTTTGGTCAGCCTTCTGAAGCAAATGTATTGACAATCTATATTCAGCCTACTGAAGGCTTTATGTTATCCATAAATGGAAAAGAAGTTGGTCCGCACTTTGCCCTTGCTCCTGCCAAACTCAACTTCCGTCACAATGCTACTGCTCTTGGCAATTCACCTGAAGCCTATGAAAAACTCTTTTTCGATGTCTTAAATGGCGATTCCACTAATTTTAGCCATTGGGAAGAAGTAAAAGCAAGTTGGAGTCTGATTGACCGGGTCATCGATATTTGGTCAAGTAATCAGGTTCCATTGCATACCTATTCTGCTGGGACAATGGGGCCACAGGCCGCATTCGATTTACTAGATCATTACGGATGCAAGTGGGTATGGACGCCGGATGTTTGGTATCGTGAGCGTGGCCTCCTATAATAAATCATGTACAAAACTGGATTACTCCAGTTTTTTTCGGAGAAATATTTTAATGACTGAAATAAAGACAATTCTGAGCCAACTCGAGGAAGCCAGCCATGCTGGGACTCTCAAACGCTATGATGAAATTGGTGAGACAAAGCCATATTATGGTGTACCAATGGGAGCCCTCTCAAAAATCGCAAAGACTTACATGAATCAATCCGATCTCTTTGTACCGCTTTGGCAAACCGGCATTCTTGAAGCTCAATACCTAGCCATTCAAATTGTCAAAAACAAGCCAGACCAACTTGAAGCTTCTGACCTAAAAAGTAGTATTAGTAAACAAGTCTCCCACAATGTTCTAGATAAACTTGCCTCCCTTATTCTTAGTAAACGAAGGGATAGCAAAGACTGGGAAGAATACTTACTCACCCAAGACCAAGCTATTTTTCAACGACTTGGATGGTTCCTTCGGGCCAAATATTTTGCTAGAAAAACCGCTACAGACCAAGAAATTGAACAAACACTTACTTATATCGAAGAGCATTTAAAAACTACGGACCCACTTATCCAGTGGACCATGAACCAGTGCTTGGTAGAAATTGCAGTTACATATCCTGACTATCTAGAAAAAGGGAGGGCAATCGGACAGAAATTAGGAGTATATTCTGAAATGAAAGTTGCCAAAGGTTGTACTTCAGCCTATGCACCTGACTGGATTGAGGCTTTATTGCGGAAAAAATGAAAACACAAAAGTAGCTAACTTTCTCAGTTAACTACTTTTTTTCATTCTATATCAATCCTTCCAAAAGTCCACGCATGAACTCTTCAGATTTGAACTCACCGATATCATCGATTTTCTCACCGAAACCAATCAGTTTAACAGGAATATCCAACTCCTGACGGATAGCAAGGACGACACCACCTTTGGCTGTTCCGTCTAGCTTGGTCAGGACGAGACCTGTTAACGGGGTAATCTTTGCAAATTCCTTTGCCTGACTGAGAGCGTTTTGACCAGTGGAAGCATCCATGGCTAAGAGGGTTTCATGCGGTGCATCAGGAAGAGTCCGTTTGATGATGCGACCAATTTTTTCCAGCTCTGCCATGAGGTTGTCTTTATTCTGCAGGCGACCAGCTGTATCAATCATGAGAATATCTACGCCTTCTGCTACGGCACGTTGGACACCGTCAAAGACCACACTAGCTGGATCTGATTTTTCAGGTCCTGTGACTACAGGCACATCGACACGGCGCCCCCACTCGACCAGCTGGGCTACCGCCCCCGCACGGAAGGTGTCCGCCGCAACCAGCATGACTTTCTTGCCAGCTTGCTTGTATTTGTAGGCCAACTTACCAATTGAAGTCGTCTTCCCAACGCCGTTGACACCCACAAAGAGCATCACTGTCAAATCATCTTGGAAATTGATCTGCTCACTAAACTGACCATCCTTCTCATAAATATCCACCAATTTTTCAATGATGACACGACGGAGTTCCTCTGTCTTCTTGACATTTTGTAACTTGGCTTCATAGCGGAGCTCCTCAGTCAGAGTCGAAGCTACTTGCACGCCAACGTCTGACAAAATCAACAATTCTTCTAACTCCTCGAAAAATTCCTCATCCACTGAACGGAAATTAGCAAAGAATTCATTGAGCCTTGCACCAAATCCAGTTCTTGTTTTCTTCAAAGTCCGCTGGTACTTGTCTTGCTCACTTTCTTGTACTTCTTGTACAATTTCTTGAACTGGCTCTTCTTTTGGTTTTGTCTGAATAGCAGGATCAAAACCTTTCTCTTGCGCCTCTTTCACGCGGGCAGCTGCTGCTTCTTTGGCCGCATAATACTGAGCCATCATATCAAGTGTCCGTTGTTTTTGCGCTTCTTGTTCAGCAGTCAAGAGTACAGCTTCTCCACCTTCTGCTGAACTATCATCAGAATTGGTCGCAACCACAGCCACTTGTTCATTTTCAGCTGTCTGGTGCGTTTCAACTTCTTCACCAACTTCAACTTGTTTTTGTTCCTGCGATTCTTGTCCAAATAATCGATCAAATAATCCCATACTTAGTCCTCATTTAATACATACTGTTGGATAGCCCAGGCAATGCCATCTTCATCGTTTGTTTTTGGTAAAACAAGGTTTGCAGCAGACTTAATTTCGTCTGTTGCATTAGCCATTGCAACGCCTAAACCAGCCCATTCGATCATCGAAAGATCGTTACCTTCATCACCACAGGCCATCACTTCCGATTGATCAATTCCCAAATGCCCAATCAATTTTGCTAATCCATTTGCCTTATGGACTCCTTTTGGACTCCATTCTAGAAGCATGTCACGCGATTTGAAAATTTCAAAACGATCGTACAACTCTCTAGGAATTTTTGGAATTTGTCCATCCAAAAAATCAGCTGCTACAGCTGTCACCGCCTTATTATAGACAAAATCTTCTGGCATCTCCTCATCTGTCACATCAATTTTATTCAGTAAAGGATTGGCCGTTAGATACAGAGATTCATTGACTGCTGGTAATGAGTAAACATCTCCTCCATACAAGACATCCAGAGGTAGGTCCAATTGATTGGTTACTTGTCGAATTGCACGAACATCATCAATGCTGAAGCCAGTTTTATCTAAAATGCGCCCTGTATTTTCTTGTACCAATCCACCATTAAAGGTGATGGAATATTGATTTTCACCTAAGAGGTCTAATTCTTCCAAAAAAGCACCAATAGCTTGTAAAGGCCGCCCTGTTGTTAAGACAACATAAGCACCTTGTTGCCGAGCTGCTAACAAGGCCTGCTTATTGGCTTCTGAAATTCGTTTATCCGACGTCAGAAGAGTTCCATCCAAATCTAGTGCAATCATTTTAATTGCCATATACTTCCTCCTCTAAATAAGCCAGTACAGCTCCATCATTGCAATGACCAATAATCTGATCAGATAGTGCCTTCACTTCTTCTCTTGCATTTTCTGTTGCAATGGCAAGACCGGCAAAGTCCAACATATCTAAATCATTTTGATTATCCCCAAAGGCAACTACATCTCGTCCTGTAATTCCAAAATGACTGCACAAATGATTCAATCCAACTGATTTATTTGAACCATTAGGAATAATATCAATATTGTCAAAACCTGTTGTCATGGCTGTCACACCTTCAAAGGTCTGATTGAGCCACAATCTTGCTTGGTCCATCTCATCTGGGGTGAATTTGGCATTAATCTTTATTATTTTTTCCTGGACATCTTCAAACGAGTCGACCAATTGAAAATGAGCATAATAATTTGTCATTGCTCCTAAAAATTGAGGCTCAGCATTTTTTAACAAATAAAAGTTTTCGAGTCCAGACAATACCATGGAACGACTACTTCCATAAGGACCGGCATCAATTCCAGCAATAATAGGCAAGTAAACTTCTGGACGAATCGGTTCATCCAGAAAAATCATCTGACCTTGATACTCAACAATAGAACCATTTTCAGCAACAAACCCGATTTCATCTGCAAATTCTTCAAAAACTAACTTTAGACTCTGCAAAGATCTCCCGCTTGCCGCCACAAATAAATAGTCTTTTTCCTTAAACTGATCCAGAATCCGTCGGAAACTTTTTTTATCAAAGCTATGATCCTCACGTAAAAACGTACCATCCATATCACTGGCATAAATTTTTTTTATCATAATTTCTCCATATCCTTCAATTTGACAGATACAATCTTTGATACACCAGATTCCTGCATGGTTACCCCATAAATGGCATCCGCTGCAGCCATTGTGCCCTTTCGGTGTGTCACGACAATAAACTGACTTTCCTTATCAAAGCGATTGAGATAGTCTCCGAAGCGTTTGACATTGGCCTCATCCAAGGCTGCCTCCACCTCGTCAAGTATCACAAACGGGATGGTCTTCACTCGGATAATGGAAAATAGTAGAGCGAGGGCCGAAAGTGCCTTTTCGCCACCGGACATGAGGTTGAGAGACTGGATTTTCTTACCCGGAGGCTGAACAGATATTTCAACACCTGCAGTCAAAATATCATTCTCTGTCAAAATCAAATCAGCTGAACCACCGCCAAACATTTGTTTGAAAGTTTGCTTGAAACTTTCACGAATAGCTTCAAATGTGACTTTAAAGCGTTCTTTCACCTCATCATCCATCTCATGAATGGTATCAAGAAGAAGATCACGCGCTGTCAAAATATCAGTCCGTTGCTCATTGAGGAAGGTTAGACGATTATTGACTTCGTCATACTGCTCAATCGCATCCAAATTGACTTGACCCAAAGCTCGAATAGCTCTTTCCAAGTTCTTAAGATTTTGTTCGGCACTAGCAAGGTTTTCAACTGCCTTAGCCTGAGACTGGGCAGCTTCAAAACTTAATTTAAAATGCTCGGTCAAATTACCAAGTAAAGTCCGTAATGTATCGCCCGCTTGCTCACAATCCGCCTCTAACTTAGCCTGCTTACGAATCAAATCATCATTCTTAGTCCGAGCTTGTTGCAATCTTTCTTCCAGGTCTTCAAACTGCCCATCAATATCTTCCAATTCAAATTTTAAACGAATTAGGATCTGATTGGTCTGGCTTTGCTTATCAGATGCTGCCTGCAACTGCTCTTCTAGAAGCTCTATAGTCGTATCTTCTAGAGCCACTACTTTCTGATTGATCAAATCTTCAAGGATAGCAATATCCTTTTCGGTAGTTGTTTTTTCTTCTTGCAAGCGTCTCAGATCTATCTGTTCAAAACGAAGTTGACTGATCGCTTCAGCCTGTACCAAAGTTAGTTGCCCCTTCTGAGTCTGTAGTTTCTGCAAGCTTTCTTGAATACTATCACGATTATCACGGACTTGATTGATTTGTTGTTCCAAGGCAATTTTTTTCTCATTCAAAGCTTGAACGTTTGCTGCTTCCTTAGTAGCTTCTTCATCTAGCTCAGTCAAAATGGTCGGACTAACCTGACTCATTTGCAGGTCATACTGGACTGAAAGCTGAGCCAGTCTATTTTCTGCCTGTTCCAGATGAATCCTTGCGCTCTGCTGGTTCAATCTAGCTTCTTCCCCCTCAGCCTTAATCGTTTCCAAGGCTTCTGTGGTCTGGTCTAAGCTAGTTTTCTTAGCTGCAACCAAGCTTTCTTGCTCCTGCAACTGGCTAGACAGCTCTGCTATTTCTCCTAAAAGAGCATCCAGTTCGGGTTTGATAAAGGTCGTACTGTTATTTCGATTGCTACCACCAGCAAAGGCTCCACCAGGACGGATTTCCGCTCCATCCATGGTCACCATACGTACTTGAAATTTGGTTGCCCGCGCTGCCTTATTAGCATGGTCAATGGTATCAAAAATCGCGATAGTGCCTAGCAAATTTTGGAAAATCACATCTAAATTTGGCTGATAAGTCACCAAATCACTTGCTAAACCCAAAAATCCATCGGAAGATTCTAGTAAAGAGATTTGCTGTCCAGAAAGCTGACGTGGCTTGATAGTTGTCAGAGGTAAGAAGGTTGCTCGTCCTTGCCGTTTTTCTTTCAAAAATGCGATAGCTCGTTTAGCAGTCGCTTCATCTTCAACAATGACATTTTGACTAGCACCACCAAGAGCAATTTCCAAAGCCGTTTGGTAGCGAGTGTCAAAGGTCAATTGTTCACTGACTGCTCCAATAATTCCTCCTAAGCTTGGTGCCTCCTGTAAGACAGCCTTAACCCCCGCGTAAAAATTGGAGTGATTTTTCAAAATGGCTTCCAAACTAGATTGGCGAGCCTGTTTGCCTTTCAACTGATCCAACAAATCAAACAAACGACCTTGTTCAGACTGATAAGTAGCCTGAACTTGATCCAATTCTGATTTTTTGGTCTGATAGCGCTCAAGTAACTGGCGTAACTCGTGATCAGCTTCTTCTAAACTTTTCCGACTCTTATCAAGTTCTTCTTGAGCTGTTTGTTTTTCCGTCTGCAAGCGTGCCAAGTCTTCAGATTTACTCTCAGAAAGACTGATTTGATTGGCAATATCCTGCTGAATCTTGGTCAGACGGTTTGAAGCTTCTGCCTCTTCTTGCATCAGAGCCACGTACTGTTCCCGCAGACGATCTAAAACCTGATCAGGATCTTCTGAAAAGTAGGAAATTTCTATGTTTACCGCAGCAATATCTTCTTTCAAACTAGACAATGAATTCTCTAATTGCTCAAGAACACCCTGCTTTTGTTCAATTTGTTCTTCCAACTGCTCTCGTCTAGTCAACAAGTTTTCCAAACGCGCCTGCGCTTCTTGACGACTTGATTCGTTTTGACTAGATTCCAGTTTATGGACCTCAATTTTTCGCTCTAAATCACTGATTAACTTGGTCACATCCAGTAAAACGGCCTGTTCGCGGTCTAATTGTACTGACAAGCGGTGGCGCTTCTCTTTTAAAGACTGGTTTTCTTGCTCTAGCTCAGAACGCTGTTTGTAGTAACTGGTCAATTCAGTTTTGACAGATTCTAGTTCGGCTTCTTTTTCCGACAACTTTTCCTTACCAAGCGACAACTGAGCCACCAAAACATCTAAGTATAATTCCTTGCGCTGTCCATCTAATTCTAAAAACTTCTTAGCAGTTTGTGCCTGTTTCTCCAATGGCTTGACCTGATTATCTAATTCGTAGATAATATCGTCCAAGCGATCCAAATTGCCTTGAGCCTGAGCCAGCTTATTTTCTGTTTCCTTTTTACGAGTTTTATATTTTAAAACACCTGCAGCCTCTTCAAAAATTGCACGGCGTTCCTCAGGTTTGGAATTGAAAATTGCTTCAACCCGCCCTTGTGAAATGATAGAAAATGAATCCCTCCCTAAGCCAGTATCCATGAAAAGATCATGAATATCTCGCAGACGAACCTTCTGCCCATCAATCAAGTACTCACTATCACCAGATCTATAAATATGGCGCTCGACTTTAATTTCTTTATTTTTATTTACAATAAAGCCTGAGCTATTATCTAGGGTTACCACCACAGAAGCAAAATTGAGTGGATTACGATTTTCCGTTCCTGCAAAGATAACATCAGGCATCTTGCCTCCACGTAGGCTTTTAGCAGATGACTCTCCCAAGGCCCAACGCAGACTTTCAGTGATATTGGACTTTCCAGAACCATTTGGTCCTACAACAGCCGTCACTCCACGGTCAAAGACGACTTTGGTCTTATCCGCAAAGGACTTAAAGCCCTGCATTTCAATCGATTTAAGATACATACTTATGCTCTAGCCTCCACAGCATTTTTTGCGGCGGCTTGTTCAGCTAATTTCTTAGAGCGACCACGACCACGGCCAATCACACGCTGATCCGCAGACACTTCCACTTCAAAAGTCTTATCGTGTGCTGGACCAGTTTCCGCTACAACTTGGTAAGAAATGACAATTTCCCCATTAACCTGTAAGATTTCCTGTAATGCTGTTTTATAGTCCGTTACCCGTTCAAAGTTCCCCTCTTCCAGACGAGGAATCATGACTTGATGGATGAACTCCTCTACGGTCTTTTCTCCCTTGTCCAACAGCAGAGCTCCTAAAAAAGCCTCGAAAGCATCTCCTAAAATGGTATCACGATTCCGTCCTCCAGACTTTTCTTCCCCTTTCCCAAGGCGAAGAAACCGATCAAAGCCACAGGCACGAGAAAAACCAGCCAATGACTCCTCACGAACAAAGGTAGAACGTAATTTAGACATTTCTCCTTCAGGCTTGTTGGGATACTTCTGGTAGAGGTATTTGGAAATCATTAACTGGAGTACAGCGTCTCCTAAAAATTCCAAGCGCTCATTATGTGAAATTTTTAGAAGGCGATGCTCGTTAGCGTAGGAAGTATGGGTAAAAGCCGTTTCTAATAAATTCAAATCTGAAAAATCAATCCCAAAATCAGTCAATAATTTTGCATGTAAATCTTTCATCTATTTGTTCCTTTCTATACAAACTCAAAGCAATTGATAAACAGGAGATTTTTTTCACACTCCGTCCCAATATTATAACATATTTTCGACCACTCTTCCTATCTCAGCCTCATTTCCTACTAAGCTATAGACATTTGAATTAACTTTGATACAACGTTACTTTCGGCATGCCCTACTCCACGAAATCGACTTGTTTCGCACGTCTTATTTCCGACCTAGAACTGAGCTCCTTATACCCTTCGAAAATCAAAAGCAGACCTTGTTGAATTTATTTGATGAGTGTCAAGCTCCAGTGGAGCTTGATAGCCTGCTACCTTAAAGCAGGGGTATATCTGCGAATGGAGAAACGAACTTGGTTCGCTCTATCTCCAACCTCCAAAGATTCCCCAAACCTTTGGAGCTAGTCTTTTTGATTTTCATTGAGTATCAGTTTTTTTCTGAAAGCTCTTCATTCAACTATATTAATAGATATTTAATATTTTCTGCTCAGATTCTTTCTTGACAAGCGAAGCACAGTTTGTTATAGTATTGTTCGGGCACCTCTTTTGAGAGGTCGGAGAAAAGGCTCCCTAGTTTTAGGGAGCTATTTTTTGTTTTTCCCAGAGATTAATACACATTTGGAGGACTTATTGGATGAAGAAAATCGCATTTGATTCAAGTAAGTATTTGAATTTACAACGTGATCATATTTTAGAGCGCATTGCTCAGTTTGAAGGCAAATTGTATATGGAATTTGGTGGGAAAATGTTGGAAGATTTCCATGCAGCTCGTGTACTTCCTGGCTATGAACCTGATAATAAAATCAAACTTCTCCAAGAGTTAAAAGATCAAGTAGAAATCGTCATCGCCATCAATGCTAGCAACATCGAACACTCTAAGGCACGCGGTGACTTGGGTATTTCTTATGACCAAGAAGTCTTCCGCTTGATTGATACATTTAATGATATTGATATTTATGTTGGTTCTGTCGTCATTACCCAATACCGCAACCAACCAGCTGCGGATGCCTTCCGCAAGCAGTTAGAAAAACATGGTATCAAGTCCTATCTCCATTACCCAATCAAGGGCTATCCTTCTGATATTGACCACATCATCTCACCAGAAGGTATGGGCAAAAATGACTACATCGAAACTAGTCGCAATCTCGTCGTTGTCACCGCACCTGGACCTGGTTCAGGTAAATTGGCAACTTGTATCTCCCAACTTTACCACGACCAACTGCATGGCGTAACATCAGGCTATGCTAAGTTTGAAACCTTCCCAGTGTGGAACTTACCACTTCACCATCCCGTAAACTTAGCCTATGAAGCAGCAACTGCCGACCTGGACGACCTCAACATGATTGATCCTTTCCACCTTCAAACTTATGGCAAAACTGCGGTCAACTACAACCGTGACATCGAAGTCTTCCCTGTCCTCAACCGTACCTTTGAACGGATTTTGAGTAAATCACCATACGCATCTCCGACAGATATGGGTGTCAACATGGTAGGTTATTCCATCATCAATGAAGAAGCTGCTATCGAAGCGTCCAAACAGGAAATCATCCGTCGCTACTACCAGTCCTTGGTGGATTTCAAGGCAGAGCGGATTAGCGAACAGGCTGTGAAGAAAATCGAACTCCTCATGAATGAAGTCGGTGTGACACCAGCAGATCGTAAGGTTGTTATCGCTGCGCGCGAAAAAGCAGAGCTGACAACTAGCCCTGCCCTTGCTATTCAGTTGCCAACTGGAGATATTGTAACAGGTAAAACATCCGACCTACTTAAACCAACTGCATCTGTCCTCTTAAATGCCATCAAACAAATTGCGGCAATCGAAGATGAAACCCTCTTAATCGAACCAACCTACATACGCCCAATCCAGGAATTGAAATCAGATTACCTCGATAAAACCAATACAAGACTGGATGCCAGCGAAATACTCAACGCATTGGCGGTTACTGCACAAGGTAGCCCAATTGCGGCGAGTGCCATGAAAGAATTGGGCCAATTAAATGGTAGCGAAGCCCACTCAACCGTTATTCTGTCAGATGAAGACAAGAGTGTCCTACGTAAGCTTGGAATCAATTTAACATTTGATCCAATTTACCAACACAATAAATTTTATCAAGCAAAATAATCGAGAAAAGGAAGTATCCATTAATTGGAAACTTCCTTTTTCTTATTGTATATCAAACACAACAGATTTTAGCTTAGTCATGGCTTCAATACTATATTTAATCCCCTGAACTCCAGCACCAGAGCCTTTGATCCCTAGGAATGGGAAATTATCAGGACCACGTTGCGTTTTAGCATTAATATGCACAGTACCGACCTCCAATTTTGAAGCAAATTCAAAGGCTAATGGGTAGTTTTTCGTAAATATAGATGACTGCAAACCATATTCTGATTGATTACATAACTCAAGTGCTTCTTCAATAGATGATACGCGAATAATTGGAAGCACTGGACCGAACGGCTCTTCCCAAGCAATGTCCATCTCAGGAGTGACTTCGTCTAACAAGGTTGGCCAAATTAGATTTTTCTCACGTTTGTACGGAGTTAACTCTACTGCCCCTTTTGATTGTGCATCCTGTACCAAACCTTCGATAAAGACAGCAGACTGTTCATCAATGACAGGCGTAATATCCTTATTTTCAAATGGATCCCCTACCGTTAATTTTTCAACTTCAGTCTGAAGTTTCTCAGCCAATTGGTCTGCAACTTCATTTACAACTAATACTCGCTTAATAGCAGTACAACGTTGACCAGAATAACTAAAGGCCCCACTAACGATTTCCTTCGCTGCATGATCTAAATCCGCATCGCTTAAAACAACAGCTGCATCCTTTCCACCCAACTCAAGCATAATTGGACGAATACCAGCTAATTTCCCAACTTTTTGACCAATCGGTGTCGAACCTGTGAAATTGATAAAATTCACTTCAGGATGTTCAATAATATAGTCACCAATTTCTGAACCACGACCAGTTATTGTATTGAAAACACCAGCTGGAATGCCTGCATCAGCAAAAGCTTGAGCCAAAAGCAACCCCGAAATCGATCCTTGTGTTGGTGGTTTAAACATCACTACGTTCCCACCGATAAGCGCCGGAGCAATTTTAGAGGCTGATAAGTTGACTGGGTAATTATAAGGTGCAATAGCTAGAACAATACCAACAGGCTCACGACGAATCAACGATATTTTTGTTTTTGCAGCTGGTTCATACGTTCCCCCTTCTAAAGAGGCCCCATAAACACGTAGACCCTCTTCAGCAGCATAGTGTATCAAATGAGCTGACCTATCTACTTCTCCAATCGATGCTTTTATCCCTTTCGCAACTTCTTTCGCTAATATCTCACCAATTCTTTCTTTGCGTTCTTCTAAAATATCCGCAGCTCTGTGCAAATATTGGGCACGTTCGTATGCAGATAAAGCACGCCAAGCTGGCAAAGCCTTTCTTGCTGCTTCCATAGCCTTGTCGACTTCTTCCTGTGACATGGCAGGAACATTCCCCAACTCTTCTTGATTAATCGGCGAATAAATGGTTATTTTCTTTTCGGAATCAACCCATTTCCCATCAATATAATTCTGATACTGCTTCATTCATTCCCTCCTTCTGGATAATGTGAACATTGTAACATAGTCAGATAACATTTGCAAGAATTTTTTGAAAATTTCCAATATTCTTTCGGATTTTGATGCAAAACATAGAAAAAAAGAGCCAATAATCATCTGACAACTCCAAAAATGTCAGATGATTATTACTCTTTTAATGATTAATCGAAATCAACATACTCTTTTTGAAGTTCGAGAACTTCTTCTGCCGTTGCACATTCTGTCAAGGCACGTTGAGCATATTCTTCCATCTTAGCTGTGTCAAGTTTCTTCATAAGGCTACGTGTACGAAGTACAGAAGTTGCGCTCATAGAGAATTCATCCAAGCCCATACCTACAAGAAGCGGAACAGCTTGTTGGTCACCAGCCATCTCACCACACATACCAGCCCATTTGCCTTCTGCATGTGCAGCCTTGATAACGTTGTTGATCAAGCGAAGTATTGATGGGTTATATGGTTGGTAGAGGTATGAAACTTGTTCATTCATACGGTCTGCAGCCATTGTGTATTGGATAAGGTCGTTTGTACCGATTGAGAAGAAGTCAACTTCTTTGGCAAATTGGTCTGCAAGCATTGCTGCTGCAGGAATTTCAATCATGATACCTACTTGGATATCATCTGCAACTGCTACACCTTCAGCCAACAAGTTTGCTTTTTCTTCATCAAGGATTGCTTTTGCTGCACGGAATTCAGTCAACAAAGCAACCATTGGGAACATGATACGAAGTTTACCATGT
Source organism: Streptococcus sp. VTCC 12886 (assembly GCF_049893425.1). NCBI lineage: Bacteria > Bacillati > Bacillota > Bacilli > Lactobacillales > Streptococcaceae > Streptococcus > Streptococcus sp. VTCC 12886. The sequence continues at coordinate 25,656 of NZ_JBMVJB010000012.1, forward strand.
ACTGATGAACGAAGAAGAGCACGTAACTGAGTACGGAACATTTGGTTACCAGTCTCAGAGATAGAGATACGAAGGGCACGGAAACCAAGGAATGGGTTCATTTCGTGTGGTAGATCGAAGTAAGGAAGCTCCTTATCACCACCGATATCCATTGTACGAACCACAACTGGCTTACCATTCATACCTTCAAGTACTGCCTTGTAAGCCTCGTATTGCTCGTCTTCTGTTGGGAAGTCTTGTGAGTCCATGTACAAGAATTCTGTACGGTAAAGACCAACAGCTTCTGCACCATTATCATTTACACCTTCAACGTCTTTTGGTGTACCGATGTTAGCTGCCAACTCGAAGTGTTTGCCATCTGACGTCACTGTTTGAGCGTCTCTTAATAATGCCCATTCAGCTTTTTGCTTAGCATACGCTTCACCAGCTGCTTTGAATTCTGCAATGACATCTTCTGTAGGGTTGATAACAACATCGCCTGTGATACCGTTAACAGCGAGGACATCGCCATCTTTAACAATTTCTGTAATGTTGTTAGTACCTAATACAGCAGCAATTTCAAGTGTACGAGCCATGATAGCTGAGTGACTTGTACGACCACCAATGTTTGTTACAAAGGCTTTTACAAATTGTTTGTTCAATTGAGCTGTATCTGAAGGAGTCAAGTCATGAGCAACCACAATAGATTCTTCATCAATTGTTGCTGGGTTGGGCAAACGAACCCCAAGCAAATGAGCTAAGACACGTTTTGCTACGTCACGAATATCTGCTGCACGCTCTTGCATGTATGGGTTATCTTCCATACCTTCAAAGATAGCGATAAACATATCCGTAACTTCTTTCAAAGCAGTCTCTGCGTTTGTTTTCTTGGCGCGAATCGTTTCTTTGATTTGACCTACCATTTCTGGGTCAGAAAGTACCATTAAATGTGCATCAAATACTGCTGCAGCTTCTTCTCCAAGGCTCGCTACTGCATTCTCACGAATAACAGAAAGCTCGTTCTGTGATGCTGTAAGAGCGGCATCTAAACGAGCTTCTTCTGCATTTGTGTCCTCAACTGTAATCGTTTCGAAGGACAAATCGGGTTGAACGAGTAGATATGCCTTAGCAACGGCAACACCATCAGATGCTGCAATTCCTTTAAGCATTACTGTCATCTTTTTATGCCAATCCTTCTTTTTCCATTGTTTCAGTGATAGCTGCAATTGCATCGTCAGCATCTGCACCTTCAGCTGAAATAGTTACATCAGCGCCTTGACCAACACCAAGACTCATTACACCCATGATTGATTTAAGGTTTACAGATTTGTCTTTGTAGTTCAAAGTGATGTCTGAAGCGAATTTGCTAGCTGTTTGCACAAGCAAAGTAGCTGGACGTGCGTGGATACCTGTTTCTGCCACAATGTGGAAGTCTTTTGAAGCCATAGTTGGTTTCTCCTTTATTTTTACAATTATTTCGAGTCAATGTGATAACCCTTACAAAGAACATTATATCATTTTTTGAAATCATTTTCAAGAATTTTTTATTATTCTTTCAGTATTTCAAGCCGAAAAACCCACCGAATGGTGAGTTCCTTTCTATTCTATTAAAAACGAGCGATAAGTGCTTCAGCAAATTGGCTAGTTGACAGGCTTTCAACACCTAATGCACTGGCAAAATCAATCGTCACTTGTTGATGTAAAATAGCCTGTTCTAGAGCGACAATAATTTTGTCAGCAGCTTCATTCCATCCCATAAACTCTAACATCATACAAGCAGACAGGAGTACTGAGCTAGGATTTGCCTTATTTTGACCTGCAATATCTGGAGCAGTTCCATGTGTCGCTTCAAAAATTGCATGACCAGTCTGATAATTAATGTTAGCTCCAGGAGAAATGCCGATCCCTCCAACCTGAGCAGCTAAAGCATCTGATGCATAGTCTCCATTCAGGTTGGTCAAGGCCACAACATCAAATTTTTCAGGTGCCAATAAAATCTGTTGTAAGAAGTTATCCGCAATAATATCATTGATAACCAATGAACCATTTTCTAGCTCATTCGAAAATTCCTCTTGAGCTAATTCATAACCCCATTTTCGGAATCCGCCTTCTGTAAATTTTTGAATATTCCCTTTGTGTACCAAAGTTACTGTTTTTAATTGGTGTTTTAGTGCATATTCAATAGCAGAACGAATGAGGCGTTTACTTCCCTCTTCAGAAATGGGCTTTATACCGATACTTGATGACTCTGGAAAACGGATTTTAGCCACTCCCATCTTCTCCTGAAGAAATGAAATGACAGTTGCAACTTCTTCTGTACCAGCATCCCATTCGATTCCTGCATAGATATCTTCTGTGTTTTCACGGAAAATAGTAATATCGGTTTTTTCTGGATGTTTTAATGGACTTGGAACCCCTTGAAAATACCGAACTGGACGAACACAAGCAAACAAATCTAGTTCCTGACGCAATGCGACGTTCAGTGACCGGTGGCCTTTTCCAACAGGTGTACCCAAAGGTCCCTTGATGGCCAACAAATGCTCACGAATCGTTTTCAACGTCTCATCAGGTAAAGACGTCCCGGTTAAAGCATAAGCTTTCTCACCCGCCAGAACTTCTTTCCACTGAATAGAACGCTGACCATTGTATGCTTTTTCAATTGCTGCATCGATGACTTTTTGAGCTTCTGGCCAAATATCTTGCCCTACCCCATCCCCCTCAATATAGGGGATAATTGGTTGGTCAGGCACTAAAAGCCTTCCATTTTCCAATCTAATCTTCTCTGTCATACTTACCTCTTTCCAATAGGAATATATTTTAGATTTCTGCTACCAATATAGGAAGAACGCGGACGGATTAACTTATTATTCTTCCGTTGCTCTTGAACATGAGCAATCCATCCTGCCATTCTACTCATTGCAAAAATGAGAGTAAAAATGTCACTATCAATTCCTAATACATGGTAAACAGTTGCAGAGTAAAAGTCGACATTGGGAATCAACCCTTTTTTGTGTTTAATAAAATTCTCTACTTCCTCTGACAACTGATAAAATGCTTCATCGTCAGTTCCGAGTGTCAAATCACGCGCCATTTCTTTCAAATACTGTTGGCGAGGGTCCACAGTTTTATAAACACGGTGACCAAATCCCATGATTTTCTCTTTCGAATCCAACTTTTCCTGCAAGTATCCTTCCGTATCACCGCTTTCACGAATCGCTAGTAGCATGTCAAATACACGCTCGTTTGCACCACCATGCAAAGAACCTTTTAAAGTCCCAATCGCAGTTGTGACACAAGAATACAAATCCGTTAAAGTTGATGCAGTGACACGCGCAGCAAAGGTTGATGCATTCAATTCGTGATCAGCATGCAAAACTAGTGCTTTACTAAATGCTTTCACTTGCAATTCAGAAGGTTCTTCACCATTTAACATATAAAGGAAATTTGCGGCAAATCCCAAGTCTGAACGCGGTTCAATTGGAACCAATCCTCTTCTCAAACGAGCAAATGTTGCAATGATAGTTGGAACCTTTGCCATAATTTGAATAGATTGATCATACAAAGCCTCTAAGGAATTTTCTTCAGCATGCACATTATAAACACCTAAGAGGGACACAGTTGAACGTAGAACACTCATCGGATGCAAGTGCTGACGAGATTGAATCAGAATACATTGTTCGACAGCATCAGAAATTGCATACTCCTCACGCAACTTTTTCTCAAAATAATTTAATTCAATTTGAGTTGGTAAATGCAAATTCCACAGTAGATAAATGACCTCCTCAAAGGAAACATTATTATCCATTAACTCTGCGATATCGTATCCTGCATAAGACAAGCGGTCATCTTCAATTGCGCTGATTCGCGTATCGCAAGCAATCGCATCTTTTAACCCATTCGTTTCTGTCATACGTTTCCCCCCAGTTTTTTTCTTACCACCATTGGTAAAATACCACCATGGCGGTAATAACGAATATCCGCTTCTGCGTCGAAACGCACAAGGGCTTGAAATTCTTTTGAACCTTTTTCAGAATTTGCATGGACGGTAACAACTTGTCCAACTTTTACATCTTCTGGTAAATCAATCGTATAGTGTTCATGTCCAGTTAAACCCAGACTTTCCGCTGTTTCACCATCCAAAAATTGAAGAGGTAGAACGCCCATCATGACCAAGTTTGAACGGTGAATTCGCTCAAATGATTCAGCAAGTACAACTTTCACACCAAGCAAGTTTGTACCTTTCGCTGCCCAGTCGCGGCTAGAACCCATTCCATAATCCTTACCAGCAATGACGATAGTACCGATACCAGCGGCCTTATATTTCATGGCTGCATCATAGATAGGAAGGATTTCTCCCTCATACGTGGTCCATCCACCAATTTTCCCATTTGCGAGTTCATTTTTTATACGAATATTTGCAAACGTACCACGCATCATGACCTCATGGTTACCACGACGACTTCCGTAAGAGTTGAAATCCACATAAGAAATTCCATTCTCCTCTAGGTATCGTGCAGCAGGACTTAGACGGGCAATATTCCCGGCTGGCGAAATATGGTCTGTTGTTACTGTATCTCCAAATTTAGCCAAAACAGATAAGTTTTCCAGTGGTTTTATAGATAAATCTTCCTGCATGTTGTCAAAATATGGCGGATTTTGAATGTAGGTAGAAGATGGATTCCAAGCATAATTCTTATCTGTCTTTGTTTCAATCGCATTCCATGCTTGACTATCTGTAAAAACTTGCTGATATTCTTGTTTAAAGAGATCGCGCGTAACGTATTGGTCAATATATGCGTCAACTTCTTCACGACTTGGCATAATATCTGCAAGATAGACTGGCTGATCATCCTTATCATATCCCAGTGGGTCTCTTGTCAAATCAACATTCATATTACCCGCAATAGCATAGGCAACAACTAGTGGTGGACTCGCTAAGAAATTGGCTTTCACAAGTGGGTTGATCCGTCCTTCAAAGTTACGATTCCCAGATAATACTGCTGAAACTAATAAGTCTTCATTTTTAATGGCTTCTGCTACTTCAGGTTGTAAATCACCTGAGTTACCAATACAAGTTGTACAGCCATAGCCCACCAAATTGAACCCTAAGGCATCCAAATAGGTCTGTAAACCTGAATTTTTCAAATAGCCTGTTACAACTTTCGAACCTGGCGCCAAGGACGTTTTGACAGTCTTCGCAACAGTCAAACCTTTTTCAACTGCATTTTTAGCTAATAAACCAGCCGCCAATAGAACATAGGGGTTCGAAGTATTGGTACATGAGGTAATCGCTGCAATCGCAACATGTCCTGTTTGAATCAGTTCGTCGCCGTCTGCATATTTAACCGTGGCTGTCTTATCTAATTCTTCTTTCTCCAAACCAAATCCACGAACACCAACTTCACGTGTTACACTTGCTTGGAACTCATTTTTAGCATTAGACAATTCAATCAAATCTTGTGGTCTTTTCGGACCAGAAATGGATGGAACAATCGTAGACAAATCCAATTCAAGTACCTTAGTATAGGTTGGAATAGCTGTGCTGTCATAGAATAAGTGATTTGCCTTTGCATATGCTTCTGTTAACTCAATTTGCTCCTCTGTACGGTTGGTCAATCTCATGTAATTGAGGGTTTCAGAATCAATTGGGAAATATCCACAGGTTGCACCATATTCAGGAGCCATATTTGAGACTGTCGCACGATCTGCAAGAGCAAGGGAGGATAAGCCAGGTCCAAAAAATTCCACAAATTTTCCAACTACATTTTCTTGACGAAGCAGCTGTGTCACTTTCAAAGCCAAGTCCGTCGCAGTAGCTACTTTCGGTAACTGTCCAGTTAAATGAACTCCAATCACCTCTGGAATTGGAAAATAAGATGCTTCACCCAACATTGCTGCTTCCGCCTCAATACCACCGACACCCCAACCAAGTACACCAATACCATTGATCATAGTTGTGTGGCTATCAGTACCAAACATAGAGTCTGGATAAAGCAAACCATCCTTATTAATGATAACGTCACTTAGAAATTCAATATTTACCTGATGAATAATCCCAGTTGCAGGCGGTACAGCACGGTAGTTTTCAAATGAATTTTCTGCCCACTTAAGAAACTCATAGCGCTCATTATTTCGTTTAAATTCTAAGGCGATATTTTGCTCAAGCGCCTGATCTGTCCCGAAAAAGTCAACCTGAACAGAATGGTCAATGACCAAATCAACAGGAATTTCTGGATTTATCAAGTCTGGGCTTCCACCAGCTTTGACAACAGCGTCGCGCATGGATGCAAGGTCAACCACTACAGGTACACCAGTAAAGTCTTGTAAAATGACACGACTAGGTTTAAAAGGGACTTCTCCAGATGGTGAAGAAGCCTGATAATGTAATAAATCTAAAATGTGATTTTTAGTAACATCAACTCCGTCTTCCTTACGAAGAAGACTTTCCAATAAAATTCGGATGGTATATGGAAGTGTATGAATATCCACACCATTTTCGGTTGCAACCGAATTCAATGCATAGTAAGAGTATTCATTCTCATTATGAAGTAAGCGTTTTTTATACGATAGACTCATCTGCTCTGCCCTCTTTCAACATTATTATTTAGTATAGTATAGATTGTAATATTTATTCAATCAATACCTAACCAAACATGTTATATCATATGACATATTGAGTACTATTTAATAATCATATCAACCGTATCTGATTCTAATATACTCTTTATTTTTTGTCCTGCACCTACTATTGTACATCAAGCGTAACCATTGAAAACCCTACCAAAAATTAACGATAGAAATAGGTTTTGGCCTGCCCGCATACTATATTTGGTGTTGTCGATAAATTGATTGCACAATATTTAGTGATTTATTCAAACAAGCTCCTTGACTTTAACTTCAAAATTTTGTATCCTAGATTAGTAACAAAAATGGGATATTTTTATCCTTGAGAGACAAAGGAGAAACTGAATGGTAACTATCTATTCAAAAAATGATTGTGTTCAATGTAAAATGACCAAGAAATTCTTGGACCAACACAATGTAGAATATAATGAAATCAATCTAGATGAACAACCTGAATTCATCGATCATGTAAAAGGACTCGGTTTCTCAGCAGCACCTGTTATTGAAACGGAAAATGATGTCTTTTCTGGTTTCCAACCAGGTAAACTAAAAGCCTTGGTTTAATTCCTAATCTACCCTACTATAATTAAGAAAGAGATTGCAACTATGAGTTTAAAAGAGCTAGGCGATGTGTCCTACTTCCGTTTAAATAACGAAATCAACCGTCCTGTCAATGGGCAAATCCCACTCCACAAGGACCAAGAAGCGGTTAAGGCCTTCTTTAAAGAAAACGTCCTCCCAAATACCAAGCAATTTGATAATATTTTAGATAAGATTGCTTATCTAGTAGAAGAAAATTACCTTGAAAAAGAGTTTTTGGACCAATACAGTCCAGAATTTATCATCAAGATTGATCAATTCCTGAAAGACCAAAATTTCCGCTTCAAGTCTTTCATGGCTGCCTACAAGTTCTACAATCAGTATGCCCTCAAAACAAACGATGGCGCCTATTACTTGGAAAGCATGGAAGATCGCGTTCTCTTCAACGCCTTGTATTTTGCTGAGGGCAACGAAGAATTGGCATTAAACCTAGCCAATGAAATGATTCACCTTCGTTACCAGCCAGCAACACCTTCTTTCCTAAACGCAGGTCGTGCTCGCCGTGGTGAGTTAGTATCTTGTTTCTTGATTCAAGTCACTGACGATATGAACTCGATCGGACGTTCTATCAACTCTGCTCTACAATTGTCCCGTATCGGTGGAGGTGTCGGTATCTCTCTTAGTAACTTGCGTGAGGCTGGTGCACCAATCAAGGGCTATGAGGGGGCGGCTTCTGGGGTTGTTCCTGTTATGAAACTCTTCGAAGACAGCTTCTCCTATTCTAACCAGCTTGGACAACGCCAAGGGGCTGGTGTCGTTTATCTTGATGTTTTCCACCCAGATATTATTTCCTTCCTTTCGACTAAGAAAGAAAATGCCGATGAGAAAGTTCGCGTGAAGACCTTATCACTCGGTATCACCGTTCCTGATAAATTCTACGAATTAGCACGTAAAAACGAAGACATGTACCTCTTCAGCCCATACTCAGTTGAGTTGGAATACGGTGTCCCTTACAACTACCTAGATATTACTGAAAAATACGATGAATTGGTGGCGAACCCTCGCATTCGTAAGACAAAAATCAAGGCACGTGACTTGGAAACAGAAATTTCCAAACTCCAGCAAGAGTCTGGCTATCCATATGTTATCAACATCGATACAGCTAACCGTAGCAACCCTGTTGACGGCAAGATTATCATGTCCAACCTCTGTTCAGAAATCCTTCAAGTTCAGACACCAAGCGTTATCAACGACTCTCAGGAATACTTGACTATGGGTACAGACGTTTCATGTAACCTTGGTTCAACTAATATCGTTAACTTAATGAAGTCACCTGATTTTGGACGTTCTGTTCGTACAATGACACGCGCTTTGACTTATGTCACAGATCATTCACACATCTCTGCTGTACCATCTATTGAAGCAGGAAACAGTCAGGCGCATTCAATCGGTCTTGGAGCTATGGGACTTCATTCTTACTTGGCTCAGAACTTGATTGATTACGGTTCAAAAACTGCCGTAGAATTTACCAACATCTACTTCATGCTCCTTAACTATTGGACTTTGGTAGAATCAAATAATATCGCTCGGGAACGAAAAGAAACCTTCCATAACTTTGAAAAATCAAAATACGCAGACGGCACTTATTTCGACAAGTATGTGACGGGTGATTACCAACCACAATCTGACCGTGTTAAAGAACTCTTTGAAGGAATTTTCATTCCAAGTGGACAAGATTGGGCTGACCTCCGTGAAAAAGTAAAAGCTGACGGCCTCTATCACCAAAACCGTCTAGCTGTTGCACCAAACGGATCTATCAGCTATATCAACGATGTTTCTGCTTCTATTCACCCAATCACACAGCGGATTGAGGAACGCCAAGAGAAAAAAATCGGTAAAATCTACTATCCAGCAGCCGGCTTGTCAACAGAAACCATTCCATTCTACAAGTCTGCCTACGATATGGATATGCGTAAGGTCATTGATGTCTACGCTGCCGCAACAGAGCACGTCGACCAAGGTTTGTCCCTCACCCTCTTCCTCCGCAGTGAGCTTCCAAAAGAACTCTACGAATGGAAAACGGAGAACAAACAAACCACCCGTGACCTTTCAATCCTCCGTAACTACGCCTTCAACAAGGGCGTCAAGTCAATCTACTACGTCCGCACCTTTACAGATGACGGCGAAGAAGTCGGAGCAAACCAATGTGAAAGTTGTGTGATCTGACGTAGCAAGATTAGCTGTTGGCAAGCCAACTAGCTAATCTACGCTAACCGCTATCGGCGGATTAGCTAGCTACCTTACGACACTGTCGCGTTCATGATGTGAAGCGACTATTGAGCGCTCGATTAAAAATCCCTTGTGGGGGATTTTTTTACAGGCTACTATCTACTTGTGATATACTATTAGAAATACAAGAAAAAGAAAGAGAACATGATGGAAACCTACTACAAAGCCATAAACTGGAACGCCATTGAGGACGTAATCGACAAGTCTACATGGGAGAAATTGACTGAGCAATTCTGGCTCGATACGCGGATTCCCTTATCAAATGACTTGGATGATTGGCGTAAACTCACAGCGGAAGAAAAAGACTTGGTTGGTAAAGTCTTCGGTGGATTGACCCTCTTGGACACCCTTCAATCTGAAACAGGTGTTCAAGCTCTCCGCAACGATATTCGCACACCGCACGAGGAAGCAGTCTACAACAACATCCAATTCATGGAGTCTGTTCATGCGAAATCCTACTCTTCTATCTTCTCAACCTTGAATACCAAAACTGAGATTGAGGAAATTTTTGAATGGACAGATAGCAACGAATTCTTACAACGCAAGGCAAAAATCATTAACGAAATTTATGAAAATGGTACGGCGCTTGAAAAGAAAGTTGCCAGCGTATTTCTAGAAACTTTCCTATTCTATTCTGGTTTCTTTACACCGCTCTACTATCTTGGTAACAACAAACTGGCCAACGTTGCAGAAATTATCAAACTAATCATTCGTGATGAGTCTGTTCATGGAACTTATATTGGTTACAAATTCCAACTTGGTTTCAATGAATTGTCCGACGAAGAACAAGACAAACTCCGCGACTGGATGTATGACCTTCTTTACCAACTTTATGAGAATGAAGAGGACTATACACGTTCACTCTATGATGCAGTTGGGTGGACTGAGGAAGTCTTAACCTTCCTTCGTTACAATGCCAATAAAGCCCTCATGAATTTGGGACAAGATCCACTCTTCCCTGATTCAGCAGATGATGTAAACCCAATCATCATGAACGGTATCTCAACCGGTACATCTAACCACGACTTCTTCTCACAAGTCGGTAATGGCTACTTGCTCGGCGAAGTGGAAGCCATGACAGATGATGATTATCTATATGGGTTATAAAAAGATACATAAAAAAAGCAGTTCATCTGAGCTGCTTATTTTTTATACCAAAAATAGTATCATCAAATAGGAAATTCCATTATTTATCATATGTAGCGCCATTGGATAACGAATATCTCGTCTAATTAGATAAAGCCAACCAAGATTAAGACCCATAGTGAAATAAATCAAAAACTGTGGAATGGTTGCTGGAACATGCACCAAACTAAACAAACATCCTGTTACAATCAGATACAAGCTCACAGTTTTCATATCAGCCATTTTGGGGAAGAAATAGGTTGCCAACAAACCTCTAAAAATCAACTCCTCTAATATTGGTGCAAAGACTACGACTGCTAAAAACGCAACCAAAGGGTAGGCAGATACAAATTGGATGACCAAAGTTTGATTCTGACTTTCAGATACTGGCACTAAAAGTTGGACGATGAAGAATACAATATAAAGTAAAATTGGCCAATAAATCTTATGAAACCATGATGAAGATACACTATAGTCAATGGTCTGCCGAGAAAACACAAATTTCCATAATACAATTGTAAATGCAATTCCGAGTACGATACCAATAATCGCACAAACCCAAATCATATTCTCAATCAATTGAGCTGGAAATTCTGGAATTGCTTGTAATGTCGGACCTACCATCAAAAATCCAGTAATAATTTGATAAGCAACAAAAAATAAAAACAATAATGCAGTGTTTTTGATAAATTTTAACATGACACCTTTTCCCTTCTTTTTTTCTTAGCTAGAATGTCAGATCGACTATATTATCTACTCGAACCAACTTGGTTTCAATCTTTCCTTCCGCAAATTCACGAGAAATTTTAACCCATTCCTCGTCAACTGCTAAAATAGTGTATTCATACATAGTTAGAAACTCTTCATCAAAGCGGATTTTGGCTTTTCTTCCGACCAATTCTTTCAATAAAACAGACATCTGATTTTCTCCTTTGGTATTTTTCTGCAACTTTTTTACCCTAACTTGCAACTGCTTCACTTTTTTTCTATCTGACAGGTAGCTTAATAATAAATAAACAAAGGCTATCCACAAAAATACTTCCATCTTTCCTCCTAAATCAAGCCAATACTTTGCATTAGCAACATAAACAAAAATCCAATAAAATTGTTGAGACTATGTAGGATGAGTGCATTGGTATACTTGCCAGAAATTTGATAGGCGAGCCCTAGTACTAGGCCCATACCACTTATAAATAAACCAAGATCCGATATTAGTCGGTACATGAATAAGACCAAATAGAAAACTTCATCGCAACAGACCAACAATAGAATCTTTACCAAAGACTTTTCCCATATCAATTCCTCTGAAAAGCAGTTCCACCAAAACAGGAGCAAATAATCCTGTAAAGATAAATAAAAGTAAGGTCGGCAAACATGAACGATTGAGGACTTCCTGATTGGCAGTCGTTTGACCATAACCCTCTTCTAGCATTATCAATTACCAGCCAATCATTTTCAGACCAAACATAACGATAAAAGTAAGTACAACAAAACCAATATTCGCAACTATTCCCCACTTCTGCTCACCCTTCCATAGGCCTAATTTGCCCGTTAAGATTAGACCAAGAACAACAGCAACCAGCAACAAAGATGCGACAATCAGTAAATTATCCCCATCAAAATTTGGTAAGGCGTACATCGCCATCTGACTCAAAACATTTAATGCAACGACAGCCAGTCCCACTAAGAGAAACCTCCAATTTTTACCACATTCCAGTATCTCACATTTCCAAGTCTATTCATAGCAATCTCCTTAATATAAACAATTATTTTTCGTTTGTTGAAAGATAAAGTCTTTTAGTTTACTTTTAGTACAAGGCAACTAGCCACAGGCATAACTTGAGTTAGGCAAGGTGAGTTCAAACAATCCAGTGGAGTGTTTGAAGTTGGAAATAAGGAAACGGAGTTTCCACTTACGTCGAAGTAATAAAAGAGAAAACTAAATGACAATAGCAGAGCTGGCAAGCCCAAAACCACTGGTAAGAGGATATTCAGGTTTGACAAATCAATCTGCCCAGTAGCTAGCCATTCTCCGAAAATATTGCCTAAGTTGAGAAAAACAAAACTGATAGGAAACAGATATTTACTCACTTAAAAAGTTTCCCGAGTCATTTATTCTTTTCACATCAACGGATTTGATGTTTAATTATTTAAAGTAACGACGGATCATGCGAACCTGCATCACATTGATGTAAATATGTAAAAATGCAACAACTAGAAAGGCCATAATTTGTTGCTCCTGCAATAGCATGCTAACTACAAATAGGAATAGATACAAACCTGGTAACACAATTTGATTCAGAGTAAAAACGATTTGAAAACTCATTTCGTAGTTAGCTTGTTTTTCTCCCTCATCCATAGCCTCCATAAATTCCTTCACCTCTTTTACCGTTGCAAAAGCAGAAAGCTTATAGTCACGAATTTTCTGAGTTAGTTTCACAATAAAAACCTGAGAGATGAGAAGGATAACATAGAAAACTACGTCAAGAATGGACCCGTACATAACTGCACTCTCTTCTAAGAAAGTGACCCCGAATCCTAAAACCAAATTTAACAATGTCAATGATACAGCAACATTGAATGAAATGGTCGCGTACTCTAGGTTACGATACATTTTCTTATATAGTTTATCAACACGTTCTTCATCCTCATCTGAAATGGAATGATAAAGTTTATAATTTTGATTAGCTTTAACACCAAAATATACGGTTCCAGCGAAAATTACAAATGTAATAATCCTCAAAAAAATTAGAAAATTATCCAAATTGAGATAAGAAGGTAGGCTGAACTTAAAGATTAATACTCCAAAGAAACCGATAAAGCCACCCAAAATTGCTGAAATCAGCATATACGCTGAATATCTCATCCATCTTTGTTTTGTTGAAATTTGTTTTCCTTGTTTCATTTTTCTACCTCCACTAATTGAAAGACATTCTCCACATTTTCATTAAAAATCTGTGCTATACGCATGGCAATGACCACCGAGGGCGTGTACTCGCCCCGCTCAATCAAGCTAATGGTCTGCCGCGATACTTCTGCTAACTTTGCTAGCTCTGTCTGATTGAGACCATCTCTGGCTCGCAATTCCTTGAGCCGATTTTTTAAGACATATTCCATGATATTTCCTTTCTAAGCTTGATAGATAATCAAGCCTGTTTCTGTGTCTTCGACAGCTATATTTCCCTTGGCAAACTTAACCAATAAAAGATAGGTATAGTAGAAATCGCCTGCACAAGAGGCAGCGTGAATGGTTGCTAACATGAAGTAAAGAAAGGTATTCATCATCCCAAAACCTGCTACCATAGTCAAGACCAAACTAATCACAACAAAGGGAGCCAGGCTGATTACTAGCATTTGCATTCGATTGTAGAGTGAGCCTGGACTGGTCGCATAGGCCATGCCAGATTTCCATTTAAAACCAAATTTAACAGGATTTTCAGGACAAAAAACTTTGAAGAAGATTCCGTGGATAGCCTCATGCACAGCTATTAAAAGAAAATACAGTAGCAAACCTAACCATAATTCAAGTAAGTCCATTTCAAGATTTTGTGCACCGTCAACGAGCAGCAAAGATCCTATCTTTCCAAATATGTACGCAAATGGAAAGATGAGTGCCACAGCAAGAATATTCAATCCCCAAACAAACTTCTTATTTTCCTTGATATTGACTTCAAATAATTTCTTTTTAGCTTCCATTTTTCTTCTCCCTTTCTTTGCAAATAGCTAAGTCTAACTTCAACAAAAACACGTCATTATTAAAAGAGGCACCATAGGCATTTCATAACCGAATATGAGCTTCCGAATGAAAGAATAGAGTATAGCGAATAAGAAAGGCAAACTGGATTCACCTTGTAAAACTTGTAACTGCGACAAGAGTTTTTTTCTTATTATTGATATTCATATCTACCTTCCCAGACATTATCTAGTTGTTTTGGAATTTTTTCTCTAAACCAAAACCTACCTTTATAAAAAACGGAATAATAAGGAATCCAACAGCGATAGAAAGGTATAGTTGGAAGTCAACTTGATAAGATGGCTCCTTCATCAACCAATAGAAATCATTCAGGAGGAAGATAAACAACCCAATTACTAATAAACCAAAATAGACACCCTTACAAAATTCTTTCCATTTCTCCATATTACTGTTCTCCTGATACATTTCTATTTCTTTTGCTCTTTTTTTCAAAAATATCAGTTGTCATTACAATTAGACAAATGGCAAGGGTCACTTGAATATGATCCAATTGTTGCCACTTCATAATATCTGATAGTATGACAAAAACTAAATAGGCAACTGCAGATACATGTACAAATTTAGCCATGGGAATAGTATTGATCTTTTTCATAATATTCTCTTTCTTTATTTTTTTGATTGATGAATTCGTTTCCATCACTTCATCTCGATATCATTGTAACACTTCTTTTACTTTTTGACAACTATCTTTGTCAAAAAGTTTATGATGATAGTCATAATGTAATAAAACCTTGTCATCGTTCTATCTAGTTATTCGTAAAAAATAAAAAAAGAGGCTATCTTGCCTCATTCTCCTATATTCGTTAAATGCTCTTTTAATTCTTTATACTGTATTTCTTCAAGATGGACGCCCTCCTGAGATACGATATAGCTAGAGACAAGATTGGCAAATTTCAAGCCTTGTTTTAGGTTTTTTCCGATTGCCAGTGCAGCCATCAAAGCTCCAACATGACTATCACCTGCTCCGATCGTATCTTTTACAGTTGCTGGAAAACTAGCCACTTTATGCCAGCCCCCATCAAAAGCAATCGCCCCATTTTTTCCTCTGGTCACAATCACTGCTCGGCCAGTCCGATTGAATAGCTGTATTGTAGCCTTCTCCACATCTACCTCATGAGTTAAATCAATTGATTCCTGCTCATTTACATGCAAGATTGGAGACAAATCCAGTAACTGTTGCATTCTTTCTGAAGGAATTTTATTTCCCCGCGGTCCAGGCGCAAAGATAATGGGAATCGGACAATCTGTCAAACTATCGACCAATAGCTGCCCCGTTTCCTCTTCCAATTCTAATCCACAGACATAGATATATTCATAAGAGGATAAATCAAGTCCTTCCAACCAAGAGGGATCAAAACGATATTCTACTCCATGATGCGATAAAAATGTTCGTTCACCATCTGACTCTACAAAACAGTAGCAACAGCCATTTTCTCCATCTAAAGCAATTGACGTTTCAATACCTAGTTTCTTTAATTCACTTTTAACGAATGTTCCATAAAGACCTGAGCCAACCGGTGAAATAAAATCATAATCTACCCCGAGGTGGTGGAGAATAGTAACAACATTGAAAGCACAACCACCGAGAGACATAACTTGTTTTCTTATGTGCGTATCTCCTTGACGACCCGGTAGTTGATCCAAATATATCATTACATCACAGACTGTTGATCCTATGACCAAACATTTTCCCATAATTCTCTCCCGCATCTAAAATCATTCATCCAGAATAAAGTCATTTTAATTATATTTATTTAATTCAACGTAAGAGAAGAGGCTGGGCTCAAGACCAGAACCACTTCTCGGAGTTCATATCAACACTTCAACGCAGTGGGTGATTGGCTTCAACAGTCAGGGGGAGTGAAACCGTTCAGTTAACTGTTTCAGCCTGACTTGCGCCTTGCTATTCCCGCTTGTCTAATTCAACAAATTTCTAGGTTTAACCAATTCAAATTTAGGAGAGAGTTTCTTCAAACTTACGTGCCAAACTGGAAATAAATTTGTAAAGAGCAGAGTAACGTCCTAAATAATTTTGATTCCATGGCTTATCTCGACCAGCAAAATGTAAGAAAACTGTCTGGTCAATCACCCAATTCAAATTCCACTTTCCCTGACTTTTTATTTGATAAATCAAACTGTAGCGTGCATCATAGTTGTACACTTCATCTGGAATCGGGATCACCTTGTCAGCATAAAGACCATTAAGTACATCCTGATCAGGTAAAATCAATCGATTACGATTATTTTTGATAAAGTTTAAAATATCCTCTCGTTTCACATGGGAACGAATAGCTTTTAAGTTCATCAAGAGAACACCTGAATTGAAGTAAGAAGAATCCATTTCAAAATTTTTCAGTCGAAGTTTATTAATATAATCTAAAAGCTTACCATCTTCATTATGACTAGCAGCCACATAGTACTGCTCCCCCATCTCCATCTCATAAAGCTCCCCAAAACCATTTAGGCAAATCAAATCCGCATCTAAATAAAGGACTTTATCCACTTCTTCTGGTAAAAATTCATGTGCAAGAAGACGGTAATAAATGGTTTGAGGATAACGGTCTGTTGTAGGAGCACTTGCAAAAGTATCCTCTCCGACCACGATTGGATGATAAGTCATTCCCAGATTCTCCACAAAACGCTTGATTTCAGAGTGCTTTTTCAAAAGAACCTGCTGCATTAAGAACACCTGAAATGCCTGTTTTGGCATCTGTTGAACGATGGAGTATAAGACTACTTTAACCTGTTCAACATAAGCATCATCAATTACAAATAATAAATTCATATCTTTTCCCTTTTGCTGATGGATTTCCTTCATTGTATCACAAGCCATAGAAAAAACCAAACTCCCAATGGAGTTTGGAATAAGATATTATAAGTTTTCTGCTACACTGTTTAAGAGTGTTTGGATTGCAGAAGCATCACTACCACCTGCCATGGCCATGTCTGGCTTACCACCACCACGACCTGCTACGATAGGCGCAAGAACTTTGATAAGATTACCAGCATGTACATTACTTGATTTGCTAGCTACAAGGACATTGACCTTGTCACCGATAGAAGCGACTAGCACCAATACATCTGAGTAGTCTTTTTGTTTCCAGTTGTCCGCAAAAGTACGGAGAGCACCTGCATCCGAAACTTGAACTTGGCTGGCAATAAAGCGAACTCCGTTAGCTTCTTTCACATCTTTGAATACATCACCAGCTGCCGCTGCGGCTGCTTTTTCTTTCAGAGAAGCATTTTCTTTTTGCAATTCACGAACTTGTTCTTGAAGACTTGCAACCTTGTTTGGTACTTCCTTGATTTGTGGGGATTTGATAGTCACCGCTACTTCTTTCAAAGCATCTTCTTGGTCACGATAGGCAAAGAAGGCTTCACGGCCAGTCACTGCGATGATACGGCGAGTACCTGATCCAATACCCTCTTCTTTTAAAATCTTGAAGATACCGATTTCAGACGTATTGCTTACATGTGTACCACCACAAAGTTCGATAGAATAATCACCAATTGTAACAACTCGAACTTCTTTACCATATTTTTCCCCAAAGAGTGCCATAGCTCCCATTTCTTTAGCAGTATCAATATCAGTCTCTACTGTCACAACAGGAATAGCATTCCAGATTTGTTCATTGACTTCTTCTTCAATGCGACGAAGTTCTTCTGCCGTAACCGCTTCAAAGTGAGTGAAGTCAAAGCGTAGGAAGTCTTGCTCATTCAAGGAACCAGCCTGTGTTGCGTGTTCACCAATGATGTTGTGAAGAGCTGCATGGAGCAGGTGAGTTGCAGTATGGTTCTTCTCTACACCATTGCGACGTTTTGTATCAAGCTCAAGCGTATACACCTGACCAAGTGAAATGCTAGCATGTAGCTCAACCTTATGCAATGGTTGCCCGTTTGGTGCTTTTTGAACATCAAGGACAGTCGCTACAATATCGCCAGTGGCATTTTTAACAACACCATGATCGGCAACCTGACCACCCATCTCTGCATAAAATGGCGTTTGATTGAATACTAATAACGCTTGACCTTCTGAAACTGCTTCTGTACGCTCATTTTCTGCAATGATTACAGATAATGTCGCGTCAAGCTTGGTTTGCCCGTATACAAAAGTTGAAGATTCTGTAATTCCAGCCAATGTTTCATTTTGCATTCCCATTGAACCACCTTTGACAACTGCTGCACGCGCACGATCTTGTTGCTCTTTCATCGCAGCTTTAAAACCTTCGTGGTCAATTTTATATCCTGCATCTTCAGCCAATTCTTCAGTTAACTCCACTGGGAAACCATAAGTATCATACAGTTTAAAGATATCCTTACCTTCAAGTGTATCCTTCCCTGCCTCTTTTAACTGAGCCAATAATTGATCTAAGTGACCACTACCAGCATCAATAGTACGGGCAAAAGTCTCTTCCTCGCGTTTTACAATCTTTTCAATAAAATCACGTTTTTCAAGTACTTCAGGATAGTAGCTCTCCATAATGTGACCCACAATTTCAACTAACTTATATAAAAATGGTCCAGAAATCCCCAAACGTTGACCATGCATTGAAGCACGACGGAGAAGACGACGGAGAACGTAGCCACGTCCCTCATTACCAGGGAGAGCCCCATCTCCAATGGCAAATGAAAGAGCGCGAATATGGTCCGCAATTACTTTGAAACTCATGTTATCACCATCTGGATCGTATGTTTTACCAGATAGTTTTTCAACTTCACGAATAATAGGCAAGAAGAGGTCAGTCTCAAAGTTTGTTTTAGCTCCTTGGAAAATAGCTGCTAAACGTTCTAAACCTGCACCCGTATCAATATTTTTATTAGGTAATTCTTTATATTCTGAACGAGGAACTGCTGGATCAGCGTTAAATTGTGAAAGTACAATATTCCAAATCTCGATGTAACGGTCGTTTTCAATATCTTCTTCCAAAAGACGAATACCGATATTCTCAGGGTCAAATTCAGTACCACGATCAAAGAAGATTTCTGTATCTGGACCAGAAGGGCCAGCACCAATTTCCCAGAAATTGTCTTCCAGTGGAATCAAGTGATTTGGTTCCACACCAAGTGAAATCCAACGATTATATGAATCTTTATCGTCTGGATAATATGTCATGTACAATTTTTCTTTAGGGAAACCAAACCATTCCGGGCTAGTTAGCAATTCAAAACCCCATTCGATTGCTTCATCACGGAAATAATCTCCAATAGAGAAATTCCCAAGCATTTCAAACATAGTATGGTGACGAGCAGTTTTACCAACATTTTCGATATCGTTGGTACGAATTGATTTTTGAGCATTAGTGATACGTGGGTTATCGGGAATCACAGAACCATCAAAATACTTTTTAAGAGTTGCCACACCAGAGTTAATCCAAAGCAAAGTCGGATCATTCACCGGAACAAGATTTGCAGAAGGCTCAACTGCGTGCCCCTTAGATTTCCAGAAATCCAACCACATTTGACGGATTTGAGCAGAAGATAATTGATGCATAATTAAAATACCAAGAGCGTTAAGAAAGCGAGAAGAAAATAGGAGACCAACGCTGTGCGCCAGCGCACTAGTCGGTCTATCTTTTTTCTCGACGCTTTTAGCTCGGGTTCAATTCAGAAAATTATCTAAATTGAACCTTTCCTTTCATATAGTAATAATTGAGGGGAAAGTCCGTAGCCCGAGTTCATTTCATAATAAACTCGATACCCTTTCCTTTCGTTTAGATATTTTGAGAAGTCAGCAATTGAAAGAAGCAACCCTTCCGGGCGGGTTCAATTTAACTAACTAGCTGAACTGAACGTTTTCTTTCATTTGTTTTTAGGTTGGCTTTTATTCGAAAATATCCTAACCAAACCATTCCTTTGTTAAAAATTTCAATTTGTTTTCAAAACACATATGGTTCCAGGGAACAGGAACCAACACCAATAGATTGCTTGTTTTTAGAAAAACTTTCAGTGATAAACTATTAAGAACTAGATGCAGCTTCCATCATTTCCACATAGTCAATGGCAACTACTAAAGAAATAACTAAATCAGCATAACCATCATCTACAACCGTTACAGAATAATGGGAAGTTAAATGAAAAAGTTCTTTGGAAATTTCAGCAACTAGTTGACCATCCGGAGTTCTCAAACGAAAATCAAGGTCCCAAAGATTGCCTTCTAAAAGCAAACCTAAATTTTCGACCGTATACCGGTCTTTAAAAAATGTTAATTTCTTTTGTAAATAGAAAGAATGGCCATTAGCCATAACAATTGTAAACTGAGGCAGGAAAGAAAACACTTTTTTCGTAATCTGACAAATTTCAATACCTTGGTCATTGGTAACAGTAAAGCGTTTCGGAATTTCTAAAAAACTTCCTTTAACTTGATAGGCCAATTGTCCAAAATTATCTTGGATGTCAAATTTTTCACCGCCAAACGTAAACCGTTGTTTCACTAGAAATTGTTTCATAATCACCTCAAAAAAATAACAAGAAATCAAACGAAGGGCGAAGAACCGCGGTACCACCTTCATTCAATGACTTGTCATTCTCATTTAAGAACCAGTATTCAGTAGTAAAGCATTTCTTATGAAAGATAGATCGGCTAAACTGTGAATCCAGGTTCCACTATTCAATTGTAGTATTAAGTAGCAAAATACTTGGCTTAGATGGCTCGCAACAACCGCCAATTTTCTGAACTAAGGTGTCAAGTATCTAATCTTAATATATGTTGCTCATTATTCACCAGATGAACTAGATTCAGTTGTTGATGAAGATGAACTAGAAGATTCAGTAGATGAACTACTTTCTTCAGTTGTGATGTATTGTGACAACAAGTTTTGGAATGCTGAGTCTTTTACTTTCACATTCGCGTCTTGGAGAGCAGTCTTAATGACGTTAGAGACAAAAGTAGAATCTGCTTGTTTTTCAGCAAGAATGATTTCTTTCAATTTGTCTTTGTAATCTTTCCAGTTATCAGATTTCTCAGTCTTAGACTCTAATTTTACAACATAGTAGCTGGTTTTATATGTTGATGTATCCAAAACAGATATAACTGATGCACCGACTTGACCAGCATCCAAGGCGAAGATAGCGGTTTTTACTTCAGTTGGAACAGTAGTAGATGATGAGTCAAATGTAATTTTTCCACCATCATCTTTTGTATCAGTATCAGTAGAATTGTCTTTCGCTAATTGAGCAAAATCTGCGCCCTCTGCTTGTGCAGATGCAAGTACTTCTTTTGCTTTAGTCTCATCATCTAACCTAATAATACGAGCTGTTACTTCTGGTGTATAAGCTTCATAAGCACTCTTATATGCATCATCCGTTAACTCTTTTTCTGCAGCTTTCTTAACTGCATATTCAACCAATTTGTTTGTACGGATTTGATCTTTATATGTCTCCTCAGTCAAACTAGCTGATGCAAGTGCAGATGCAAAAGAGTCACCATACTGCTCTGCCATATCATTATATGCATCATCTACTTCTTGAGCAGAAACTTTATCACCGTATTCTTTTTCGAATACTTCACCAATAATCATAGAAAGCAAAACCTGCTGTGCTTGAGAATTGTATTTTACTTTATCATAAAATTCTGAAACAGAGATGGTGCTACCTTTCATCGTGATGATGTCTTTATCGGCACTTGATGAACATGCTGCTAAAGTTGCAGCAGCCAATAAAGTTACCGCTCCTGCAAGAAATTTTTTAGTTTTCTTCATAGAAAAACTGTCTCCTTTTATTCAATAACCTCTATATTATAACACAAAAGCTTTAATTTTTCTTAAATTTCTTCTATTTCAAGGGTAATAATAGCACTATTCTTACGAATCATCAGTAATCCATCGCTCATTGGAACCAAACTAGCAGTCAGATCTTGATGATTTAAGGTTGCCTGAAACAAGCGTTGTAGACCCCTGTAGATGGTTCGTTGTCCTCTACGCACTTCCTTAATGTCCTTTGCGATATCACCACCCTGAAAAATATCATCAAGAACAATCAAACCACCCACTTTTACCTTTTTTAATACTTCCGGTAAAAAGACAATGTATTTAGACTTAGCAGAGTCCATGAAGACAAAGTCATAGGTATCATCAGGGAGAGTTGGTAACAAATCCATTGCTTCCCCTTCCAGCAATTCAATCTGCTGGCGCTGATCATATTTGGCAAAGTTTTCCTTAGCAAAACCAATCATTTCTTCATTTCGATCGATTGTTGTAACGTGTGATTTGGGACTGTTCTCAGCCATTAATAACGCTGAAAAACCAATAGCTGTTCCAATTTCTAATATTTCTTGAGGCTGCAAGGTTTGCATCAAAATCCGAAAGAAAGCAACTGTTTCATGTGGAATAATTGGAATATTTTCTTGACGAGCGAACTCTTCCAGTTCTTTCAAAAACCCTGTATTTTGCGCCTGACGTGTTCGCATAAAGTCCACAATTTCTTCCTTAACGACAGGACGGCGCATATTGTGATTTGCGTTTTTACTATATGATTCGACCATAGAATCCATTATATCATAAGCCGACAAGATTTTCTTCATCAACACACTAAAAGGTAGGTTTCCCCACCTTTTCTTTACATTTTTTTGGCGTAATCAATCCGATACCCTAAATTTCCAGCTAGTTCTTGAAGTCGAACAAAAGTCGCTTGCTTACTGAAAAAGAGATAGTAATTATCGGTGTCAATATCCACTGCCCCTAGACAAAAATGTTCATCAAGATATTTGCTATCAATGACTCTTGCCCATTCTGAAATAGAGGCAGCTGGATTTAATCCATCCGAATCCAATTTGAGAGAAATCCCTGCATTGCGGACTTGATGAAGACGGTCAAAAAAGTAGATAAAATCTTCAAGATTGTCCTTATAATCACGCACACAGATATAATCAAAATGCTCTAGTAATTTTATCAAGATTATCCAAAGATTTTCCTTTTCAGACTCCCCAACACGGTCCAAGAAATCATCAAATGAATCTGGTTCTAGGATGCGTTCAATAGAGTTTAAAATCTGATTCGGATCACTAGCAAAAACCACATCTCTAAGCTGGAGAAATAGCTCCCTATCACCATTTGACATGAGGTCCGCCAGTTCAAAAATATCCTGTAGCAGTTCTTCCGTTAACATAGTACCTCCACTTTATGAATTTGAAAAGTCCCATTTTATATACGGTGCTACTTGCTCTACAAAATGGTATATATCATTAAAATCTGCACCATCAAGCTTATTCAAATTGACGACTGCAAGTAGTGCTCCCTTATTTCCTACAATTCGCAAACGTTTCGACTGATAGCCACGATAGACAGGAGAAACAAGGTAGCGAATCTCCGCAATCTCATCTAAAGAATGGCGCTGATAGTCTCCTGCTGCTTTGCTTTGATATTCTAAATACTGCTCATTCAAGACAAAGACAGCTCCCTGTTTGCGCAAGAAATAAACATATAATGCTAACGGAATGCTCAGCAATAAATAACACAATCCCGAAACCAATGCTGGTTCCGGCTTTGTCATTAAGCCAATTCCAATCAAAACCAAACCAATACTGACTGCAACTGGTATCACAATCGAACGCTTATAGGAAATCATTTTAGAGATGTAACCCTTTTTCAACAAGCTCTTCCAATTCAGTTAGGCGTGCTTCAAAAACTTTGAAAGCATCGTTAAGATAGTCTTCCTTGGTCATATCTACACCAGCTTTTGCAATGACGTTGAGGGGATAATCTGAGCTACCAGCCTTCAAGTAGTTGAGATAGTTTTCTTTGTCTTCTGGACTACCATTGACAATCTTGTTTGCGAGAGCTGATGCTGCCGCAAAACCTGTCGCATATTGATAGACATAGAAATTGTAATAGAAGTGTGGAATGCGAGCCCACTCAAACTGGATTTCTGGGTTTTCTTCTGCAGAAAGTCCGTAGTATTTTTCGTTAGTCTGACCGTATAATTCATTGAGGAAATCAGCCGTCAAGACTTGACCTTCTTGGTCTGCCTTATAGATAGCCTGTTCAAACTCGGCAAATTGTGTCTGGCGGAAGACTGTACCACGGAAACCATCTAGGTAATGGTTAAGAATAGCAAAGCGTTCCTTGTCATCTTCTACTTCTGCCAATAGTTTTTCAGTCAGAAGGTTTTCGTTGGTAGTTGAAGCAATTTCAGCTAAGAAAAGTGAATAATGGCCATAGACATAGGGTTGAGTCTTACGAGTCAACATGGAATGAAGAGAATGTCCTGTTTCATGGATAAGGGTGTACATGTTATCCAAGTTATCTTGCCAGTTGAGAAGCATGAAGGCGTTTGTGTCGTAGGCACCACCTGAATATGCTCCTGATCGTTTTCCTTCATTGACATGGACGTCAATCCAACGATTCTCATAGGCTTCTTTTACAATAGCCGAATAATCCTCACCGAAGATTTCCAAGGTTTCTTGGCATTTTTTGAGTGCATCTTCATAGGAAATCTTGGTGCTAAAATCTGACAATGGCGTGTACATATCGTACATCTTCAAGTCGTCAATACCCAAGAGTTTCTTTCGCAAATTGATATAACGGTGCAAGAGCGGGAGGTGCTTGTTGACTGCCTCAACTAATGTATCGTAGACAGATTCTGGAATAAAATTGGCTGCAAGAGATGCGTGACGGGCTGAGTCGTACTTCCGCAAACGTGCTTTCAGGTTATTGACCTTAACGTTTGACTGCAGAGTCTTAGCGTAGGTATGCTGAAACTGCTCATAGGTTCCGTACATAGCCTCATATGCTTCTTGACGGACGTCGCGGTTTTTAGACTCCATAAAGTGGATGTAGTTACCGTGAGAAAGTGGTACCAAATGTCCCTCTTCATCCGCAATTTCAGGGAATAGGATACTTGCATTATCCAAAACAGAGAAAGTTTCAGCTGGAGATTCGAAAATCTCACTCGTAGCAGCCAATACTTCTTCAATTTCTTGTGACAAAACATGGTCCTTAGCTGCTAAGAGTTTTTCAAATTGATGGCTGTACTGCACCAAAGTTGGCTCTTCATCCATGAATGCTTTCAACTGTTCCTCAGTAATAGCCATAAATTCAGGTTCATAGAATGCAAAAGCCTGTGAAAAGGCCGAATACAAGCCCATGGCTTTAGCCTGAAATTCCTGGTATTTACCTTCACGAGTATCTTGATCGTTCTTCATAGACGCATAGACATAGAGTTTTTCAATGCGACGCATGAGACCGAGTTGTGTCTCACTAATATCTAAGAGACTTTTAGCCGAATCAAGCAAGTGGCCAGCAAAATCCTTTGCCGTTTCAGTTTCTGCTTGTAATGAAGCTAATTCTTCTTCCCAAGCTTCATCGGTTGGAAAAATAGTGGTCAAATCCCACTGGTATTTTTCTTCAATTTCATGACGTTGTTTAGACATAATAAATCCTCCGTATTCCATATTTTAACATAAAAATGCCCCACTTTCCAACGGGAGGTGAGAACGATTGCATTATTTTTTAAGGTAAATAACCGGTGGATAAAGGACTTGATTCCTCTTGTCTTTAACCCTAGCATAATAGCCATCAAAGTCCTGGTAAACCGAGTTCAAATTTACCTGTATCTGGGCAAAGCCAATGGCTGAGCGGGGCAGTCGGATGTGGGGAAACCAGTCAAATACTGTCTTGGTCAGTAGATTTTCTCCACGTCCATAAGCCTCCGCTTGCAGAGCGAGCCATTTGGGGGATTTGTAATAAAGCTGTTGAGCAATGTAGCGAGGCAAATCCTCATCCATAGGACAAGTCATGCTAGATAGGATTTGCTTGGCAAAGGGCTGACGCAAGATTTCCAATAAATTTCCCTCGCCAAATGGAAAAACCTTTGTCAGACAGTGGACCTTACCTCGTAAGTCTTCATGAATAAGGTAACGGAGCCGCAATTCTTTTTTCTCGTCATCCAATTCCCAGAGGTGAAAACCCATATTCATACTAAAAGAGAGAAATTGCTTGTGCAAATTGGTCAGTCGTTCCTTGAGCCACAAATCCTTGCCAAGCAACCAAAGAACCAGATAACCAGCCTCACGATAGGCTTGCGTCCTCAGCTGCAAACGAGAAATCGGCAGACTGGAACATTGGACTTCCATGACTAAACAATCATTGACAAATAAGTCCGCTATCTGACCTAACTCCTGCAGGCATTTTTCAAGTTCAACTCGTTCGGTATTGACTAACCACCTGTACAGACAAGACTTGAGGGACAGATGTTGGGTGGACTCATTCTCGGAAAAATAGTGGCAGTCCCGCAGGGTGACGTGGGCAAAGTGCGAACGCAGAACTTTTCCGGATTTGTATCGGACTAAGCCTCCACAACCTGGACAAAAATATCGACCTTGTGGCGCAGGATTTTCCAAGACATTAAAAAATTGCCCATCTTCATCAAGTGCAATTAACATAGAACCTCCTTTCTATATTAATTCGCAAAAAAAACACCCAGATTTACTGAGTGTTTGAGTTATCTTACCCAATCTGACTGCCGTTTGGCACAGATGGATCGACAGTTAAGAGTGTTAAATTGTCACCATGTTCGGCTGAGAGGATCATGCCCTGGCTGAGCAAGCCCATCATCTTACGCGGCTTGAGGTTGGCAACGATTTGGACTTTCTTACCGACCAACTCCTGCTCATTTGGATAGTATTTGGCGATACCGGACAGGATTTGGCGGTCTTGACCGTCACCTGCGTCCAGACGGAACTTGAGCAACTTGTCAGATCCCTCTACTTTGGCTACTTCTTTGACTTCGGCCACACGGATTTCTATCTTGTCAAAGTCCTCGAACTTGATCGCAGCTTTCTTATTTTTGAGTTCCACGTCAGCTGGGTCCCACTCTTTTTCTTCCTCTTGGGAAATAGCAGAGCTGCCACCCATTTGGGCTTGGATATAGGCGATTTCCTCTTCCATATCCAGTCGTGGGAAGATAGGCGTGCCTTTTGCGACCACTGTCAAACCAGCTGGAAGACCTGCAAAGTCAAGGTTTTCAAGGTCAAATACAGTACCCAAGCCAAGCTGTTCCATAATGGCATTAGACGTCGTCATCATGAATGGTTGAATGAGGTGCGCCACCACACGAAGACCTGCTGTCAAGTGAGCCATAACCGCTGCCAACTTGTCGCGGTCAGCTTCTTCTTTTGCCAATACCCAAGGTGCAGTTTCATCAATGTACTTGTTGGTACGGGAGATGATATTCCAAACAGCTTCCAAAGCGCGTGGATAGTCAATTGCTTCCATATACTTGTGGTATCTTGCCAAGTTGTCAGCTACTACTGCCGCCAAGTCTGCATCAAAATCAGTCACGTCGGCAACAAAAGTTGGCACCTGACCACTAAAATACTTGTTTATCATAGCAACCGTGCGGTTGAGCAAGTTTCCAAGGTCGTTGGCCAGTTCGTAGTTGATACGACCAACATAGTCTTCTGGCGTGAAGGTTCCGTCAGAACCGACTGGTAGACTACGCATGAGGTAGTAACGCAGTGGA
This sequence comes from Streptococcus sp. VTCC 12886, assembly GCF_049893425.1. Classification (NCBI taxonomy): domain Bacteria; kingdom Bacillati; phylum Bacillota; class Bacilli; order Lactobacillales; family Streptococcaceae; genus Streptococcus; species Streptococcus sp. VTCC 12886. The sequence continues at coordinate 53,422 of NZ_JBMVJB010000012.1, forward strand.
TCCAAGCCGTAACGCTCGACTAACATTTCTGGGTAAACAACATTTCCCTTAGACTTAGACATCTTGCCATCTTTCATGACAAACCAGCCGTGAGCAACCAAGCGATTTGGCAGCTTCATATCCAACATCATAAGCATGATTGGCCAGTAAATGGAGTGGAAGCGAAGAATGTCCTTTCCAACCATGTGGTAAACAGTTCCATTCCAGAACTTATCATAGTTGGCTGTCTCTTCCTGACCGTAGCCCAAAGCAGTCGCATAGTTAAGCAGAGCATCTATCCATACGTAAACAACGTGTTTTGGATTAGACGGAACAGGTACTCCCCATGTAAAGGATGTACGGGATACCGCCAAATCTTCCAAGCCTGGCTCGATGAAGTTTTTCATGATTTCATTCATTCGACCATCAGGTTGGATAAAGTCTGGGTGAGCATTGAAGAATTCAACCAATTTATCTTGATATTTGCTGAGGCGGAGGAAGTAAGATTCTTCTGATACCCAAGCAACCTCATGTCCACTTGGAGCAATCCCGCCTGTTACCTTACCATTTTCATCACGGAATACCTCTGCCAATTGGCTTTCAGTGAAGAATTCTTCGTCTGATACAGAGTACCAACCAGAATATTCACCCAAGTAAATATCATCTTGAGCCAGCAATTTTTCAAAAACATCTGCCACCACTTGTTCATGGTAATCGTCTGTTGTGCGAATAAACTTATCATATGAAATATCAAGAAGTTTCCAAAGTTCTTTCACACCGACCGCCATGCCGTCTACATAAGCTTGTGGAGTTAATCCAGCATCTTTTGCCTTTTCTTCGATCTTTTGACCGTGCTCATCAAGACCTGTTAAATAATAGACCTCATGCCCCATAAGGCGTTTGTAACGAGCCAATACATCGCAGGCAATGGTCGTGTAAGCTGAACCGATATGAAGTTTTCCAGACGGATAATAAATCGGTGTGGTGATATAAAACGGTGTTTTTGTCATGCTTTTTTTCCTTTCAAATTCAGAGCAAATGAAACTCTGTTATTGACAATACTTCATTTTATCATATTTTCAGCTAAATCACAAAATGGTTCTCATTGTTATTCTTCTTCCATCTATGCTATACTATACTGTAATCACTGTAATCCAAATAGAAAGAGGTATGCTATGTTTACTAAGAAAAATTGTCTTATCCACCTTTTCTTCATTGTTATCGCTGCTGGACTCTATCGTTACGGTATCAAGGCACCTGATTTAACTTGGAATATGTTTTTGGCCTTGGCTTCATTAGATTTTGCCATTCTGACCCATTTTTCTAAAAACGGATTCATCAAATTCATCACCGCTGTCCTTTGGCTTTTCTTTTATCCTAACACATTTTACATGGTGACAGATATTGTTCATATGCACTTTGCCAACACAGTTCTATGGCAAAGAGAAAGTATGATTCTATTTATGCTTTATGTCCCAAGTATTTTCTTTGGGGTCATGAGCGGCGTGGAGAGTTTAAGACTTATCTTCTCCGCTTTTGCCATCAAGTCCTATTGGCTCCGCCTAGTCCTAATTGGTGGCCTGTCCTTTCTCTCTAGCTTTGCAATCCATATTGGTCGCTATGCTCGACTGAATTCCTGGGACATTTTTACACGACCAACTGTCGTTGTCAATGAAATGATCGATGTTATTTCATGGGAAGCTCTGCCATTTATTTTAGGATTTACATTTATCCAAATTATGGTTCTGGTCTTTGCGATTGATGAATAAAGAAAAAACGGAAACAGTTTTGAACAGCTGCTTCCGTTTTACTTTATTCGATATGAAGTTGTGGAAAAATATTGAATCCTTCTAATATATTCCTCTCAAGTTTCTTTAAAAATCCTCCCTACAGAAGATTTTTATAGTCATATTGAGCCATCTTATTATCTAGTAATCTCCTTGAAATCATATATTCTCTGACTTCATCTCGGTTCAAATGTTAGATAGCTTGCTTTTGGAATGACATATAGTTTGTTATAAACTCAATAACATCTTCCAATTAAACTGGTCTGCCTTCAAATAAATCTGGCGAAAGATACATTTTAACCAGTCTCTCAATGACTTCTTCATATAATTGATAATGTGCAGTGTGCTCAGCCAATAATTCTTGATGAATGTCTCTAATCAGAATATTATCAAAAATCAAATTTGTATACTTAATAACTTGAAGATGTAAAGCCAAGAGTTCTTTATCATTATCCAAAAGTCGAATCAATTGGTGTTTATCAGGATCACGGAACTCAACATCATGTGAAAAAGAGTCTATCATTTTCGCTAATTGTGCAATCAAATTCAGTCTTTGTAAATCTGAAAACCCTTGGATAATCCCCGAATTAAAGTCTTCTTTTAAAGAATTCATTTTTGAAATAATTGTATACCCATAATTTAGTCAATCTCTTGAAAGTATCTCATTCGATGAGGAATCATCTAGCATTTCAATCCAACTTGTTGCATTTTCAGCTACCTCATTCAATTCCAAACGGACAGTCTCCAAATTTTTTGCACCGTAAGTAATATGAATTCTATCAATACTTTCCTTGATAAAATCTCTCCTCGTCCCATCTTCATTAAACTCATAGGAATCAGAAAGCATCCCTTTTTTCTCCGAATCTCGCTTTTCAACCTGATATCTAAATTCATCCACGAACAGTATGACGCCTATTTGAACATCTAGTATTCCCATTCCTAAATCTTCAAGAGTAATGACATTAACTTCTGCAGCCAAGTGGTCTAGTTTTTCCAAAATAGCATAGACCTCATTTAGCTTGTCCTAGTGTGATAATTGGTATGGCAAGGTTCATCAAGACCGATTACCCAATCCCTTGCCAAGTAAATGAGCTGATTACCTTCTGAAATATAGGCTGTCAAACTGCGAATTGGAAAAGTTTCCTTTCGAATGACTTTAGTATTCTCACGTTCTGCTGGTGAGCTAGACTGTGGTAATTTTAATTTTTCCTTTTCTTTATTATCATCCTGTTGCAACACTCCAATAATAACCAAAACTGGTAAAGTAATATACCAATATTTAATGAGTAGTATAAAAAATCAATCATATCCTCTCACAATTTCAAGGAGTTTCTCATAGGAATCAACCACATCGTAAATCCGATCGTCCGCAATCAATCCTTTTTCCTTCAAGGCTTTGAAGTGGGCCTTAGCACACTCAATCTTAGCCAACTCTGCCCCCTTCAATTGCAAGGTTGACATAGAACCCTTGGTTTCAGCTACGAAGTAAATATGCTTGACCGAACCTTCTCGGAAGGCAATGGCCCAGTCTGGATTGTAATCACCCAGCGGTGTGGAAATCTTAAACTTGCTTGGCAATTTGGCATAGACCATGACATCGTCGAATCGCTCCAAGTCCTCTTTGAACTTCCTCTCCGTTCCAGAATCAACCTTCACATAATTATAAACGCCCTTCTCAGACTTGAGCATATTGTCATCCGATACCTTACCACTCAAAGGATTGTCTGTAAAAATGGAACTATCAAAGGTTTCCTCTAGGATATTGTAGCGGATATGCTCAATCACCTGACTCGCCTTTTGCTCATTAATCAGGCGGCTTGTTCGCTGGATAAATGACTCAGGGTTATAGGCAAACATGTCAAACTTGCTTGGTGAGATTTGTTTTAAGATATTGGCAACTGTTTGCCGTTTCAACTCCGTGCGACTGGCGATTTCTCCTAGCAAATCATATCGGAGTTGAATAGAAGACTTATCCAGCACAGCCTGACGCTTGCCATTCTTATTAACCTTGAAATCCAAACCTTGTTCTGCCTTCATTTCCTTAGCCTCAGCCTCAGTAATCATATAACTTGGCTTTTTAACAAACAAGGACTCATTCAAGACCTTAACAGACTTTTCAATCAACTCTTCATCGTCAAACTCGACATAGTAGGTGGACTTGTGATGAATACTTTCCCACAACCATTTAAACTCTTGACGATTGTAGTTATCAGGATTGATTTCTCTTGCAAAAACCACTTCTGAATCATTTTCATGCTCAATCGGGTAACGATTGGCATCATAAATCGTTTCTAGAATATCTTTTACAGCCACTTCATAACCTGTCAGATTTTCAGATAGAGTAAACTGACTTGTTTCTTTTTGTTCAAAATAGGTAGCAGTCAGATTCCCCTTGCTGTCAATATAATCTTGCTTAATCAACTGGTATTCGATCTCCTTAGCCACTTCCTTGGTGACAGTCAGTTTTTGACCAGCTTCATTTTCCAAGACTTTATTGACAAAAAGATCTACTTCCACTTTACTTGGACGGTCAGCCAGAACTTCCTTAAGATCTCTTTGCAAATTCTTGGCAAAGTCTTCGTAGCTTTCATTGGCGATGACAGTCAACTTGTTAATGTTATGAACATCAGCCCCTAAAAATTCCTCATCCTGACGGACACCTTTTTGGTCAACGGCGAGACGCATCCCACGACCAATCTTTTGCCGTTTTTCCGTTTCAGTACCAGTATTTTTCAAGGTACAAATCTGGAAGACATTGGGATTGTCCCAACCTTCTTTGAGGGCTGAGTGGGAGAAGATAAAGCGAACTGGCTCTTCAAATGACAGCAGACGCTCCTTGTCCTTCATAATTAAGTCATAGGCATCCTTATCGTTGGACTGGTTATTTTTTTTCTCCGTAGCAGACTTGTAGTCCACAAACTTGACCTTATCAGACTTTTTCACCTTATCAACGGAGAAATAACCTGCGTGAACAGGATTACCTTCTTGATGCTTGTTGAGATAATGCCAAAAGTTGCTTCCATGCAGATTGGAATCAGCCAACAAAGCCTTGACCTGTGCTTCGTATTCTTCTTCAAAAATCTGAGCATAGGTTCCATTGTAGGCTTCATTTTGCTCATCATAGCACTTATATTTGGCAACTTCATCGATGAAGAAAAGGGATAGCACCTTAATGCCTCGTTTGTAAAGGCGTTCCTCTTTTTGTAAGTGACTGGCAATGGTTTCCCTTATCTGAATACGGCGAATATCATCTTCATTGGTTTCTCCAATCACTTCGCCCACATAGAGTTTGCGATTGGCACCGATTTGAATGGAATTTTCACCTTCACGCGCATCAAAATGACTCAAGGTCCAACCATCCTGATAGGCTGGTAGGTTGCCTGATTCTTCATAAAGAGCAAAAGGCTCTTCCACCAATTTTGTCACACGCTTGACATCACCTGACTTGGTCCGCACTTCAAACTCAATCCGAGCCTTAGGAGAACCTGATTTTTGCGGAACCAATTCTTGCAAATAAAGGTAGCCTTGTGTCCCAGTGGTTGCAATCTGCTCTATGGTCTTAACGGCAATCTTCTTGACCAACTTTTTATTGTAGGCGTCCAGGGCATCCAGACGATAAATCATATCGTGCTTGTCCTTATGAGTCGCTGAATAGCGGAGAGTAAATAGGGGCTTGAAGTCCTCCAAGCGTTCTTTCGTCTTTTTCCCCTCAACAGACTGAGGCTCATCGATAATCAAAATAGGATTAGTCGCCGCTATGACATCAATCGGCTTTCGCCAGCGGAAACTTTCTTGCTCGGTATGAATGCGACGGGCATCTGCTCCAGTGGCATTGAAGGCTTGCGAATTGATAATCATCACCTGAATGTCTGAGGAGTTAGCAAACTTGTCCAACTCTCCCAAACGGCTAGAATCATAGACAAAATAGCGTGGCTTCTTGCCATACTCCATCTGGAAATGGTCCGCCATGATTTCAAAGGATTTGAGCACTCCCTCACGAATAGCGATGCTCGGCACTACAATGATAAACTTGAGCCAACCATACTGCTTGTTAAGCTCCATCAGGGTACGGATATAGGTGTAGGTCTTCCCTGTCCCTGTTTCCATCTCAATGGTCAGATTGTAAGACGAACGGCAATCTACTTTTTGAATAGACAAGTTTTCAGAAGGTTTTAGTCCTTGGCGGAGCTGCTGAGTTCGTACCTGCTGGCTGACGGTATCCTGTGAAAGCTGAATTGGAGCATTGCGAAAACCGATAAAATTCATGTCCAGTTCCGCATCCATTCCCAGACCTTTATCCATGTGGTAATCAAAACCACTGTGCTTGCCCTGACCAGCAAAAATATCCACAACAGAGGCCACCGCATCTAACTGAAATTGCTGCTGCTTAAATTGAAGTTTCATCTCCTACACCACCTTCACTTTGGTATTTGGTGCTTCTTCTTTGAAGATTTGCCCAAGGTTGATTTTGGCTGCAGAGTTGGCGAAGGATTCGTCCTTAAAGACAGCACGAAGAGGTTCTTCTTTAGCGATTTGACGGAGGACGCTTTCTGAAATCTCATCCGCAAAGCAGGCAATCAAGGCACCGTCCGCCACATTGTAAATGTCTGTACCGTCAATCTGGCTTTTCGCAATCGGAAGAGAAAGCTCCATCCCCCATGTCAGCATAATCTGGAAGAGGAGGTCATGGGCTGTCCGACCGTCTTTGATATTGGAAACACTGTCAAATAGGCTTTCTTGGCTAAAGCTGTCTGGTGCTTGGCTGACATCCTTGAAGTTTGAACTGTCTAGCTTATAAGCTCTAAAACCAAAGTCTTGCTTGCCGACGGTTTCAGGATGTTCTTTCTGAATCTTTTTAGCAGCCCGACGGATGCGCTCACGAGAAATCTGGTCAATGGTTTCATAACCAGCTTCTTTGGCTGCAGACTTGTCCGCCACTTGCTCGTCTAAAGTACAGAGAATGTACTTGCGGTTGCCACCGTCTTCAGCATTCAACTGCATAACCGCGTGTGCAGTAGTTGCAGAACCTGCGAAGAAGTCGAGGATTGTTGCCGATTTATCTATTAATGTATCACAAATCCATTTTATGTAGAGAGGATTTTTAGGGTAACTAAATAATTGTAGTCCTTCAAATAAATCATTGACAAATTTTCCGCCTGAAGAGACCGCATCTTTTAAAATGCTATCCCAAGGTAGCTCACGTACATTACCAGCTTCAGTAACCACATGGATATCATATCTACCATCTTTTTTCAATTTGCTAATCAACTTAGTCTTTTCATTTCTAAATTTATCCCTTCCCCATCTCCATCTACCATCAGTCCCATCTGGTCTCAATGGAAAAATTTCGATTGAGTTAGAATCTTGTATTAGAGAAAGTTCACCTGACGATTCGTTCAAGTATATGGGATAAAACATATCCGGTCTATCTTGTCTTTTATCAGAATCTCCATCTTTTCTCAAAGAACGACTTGTTTCATTTTCAGATATAATGTACCTCCCTTTAAGAACTTCCATAGTTACATCGCTTCTTGAATAACACAATAGATATTCATGCATATTCTTGATAAACTTTGGTGTCTTACCACCTGACAGCGGTTTAATAAAATTTCCAACAAAATTCTCCTCCCCAAATATCTCATCACAGATGGCTTTGAGGTTGGCTTGTTCGTTGTCGTCGATGGAGATAAAGATAACACCACTGTCTTTGAGAAGGTTGCGGGCGAGGACCAGACGCGGGTACATCATATTGAGCCAGTCGGAGTGATAGCGGGCGGAGGATTTTTCATTCTTGGTCAAGCCCACCCGTTGCAGACCGTCCTCATCTCGCAGGTCCATTTCATCTGCCAGTTCTTCCTCACTCATCTGGAATTTATCCGAATAAACAAAGTCCTTGCCTGTATTGTAAGGTGGGTCAATATAAATCATATCAATCTTGCCAAGATAAGACTCCTGCAAGACCTTGAGGACTTCAAGGTTGTCCCCTGTAATAAAGATATTCTCAGACTTGTCAAAATCAACACTTTCCTCAAGATCTGGTCGGAGAGTCTGGCTGGTCGGTTTACCTGCCTCCGCAATCGCTCCGCGTTTGCCGACCCAGGTAAACTCATAAGACTCTCGCCCCTCTACAATCTCTCTTGAAAGAAGTTGACGAAGTTTTTCAAAGTCAATGGCAGGACGCAACCTACCATTTTCATCACTACTTTCTGTCAGAACCTCAGGAAAAAGCTGACCAATTTTTGCAATGTTGTCTGATAAAACATCTTTTGAAGTTAGGTCTAGCTTTTCAACTTGTGTGTATTCTCCAAGCTTGTGCTGTGCTGTGCTGTGCTGTGCTGTGCTGTGCTGTGCTGTGCTGTGCTGTGCTCATGATAATCTCCTTTTCTTAGGCTGTCAAGCCATTTTTGATGATATAGATACAAAATTGTCAAACAATTTTAGTTTATGGTATAATGGTTTTGAAAAAGGGATTGAGCGCTAACTCAATCCGCCGTGTTTGTTTCCTTCTGTTTTTTTGGGGGGAAACGACCTCAAACAGTATCTCAGTCTGTTTGAGCATTTTAAAGACGGGACGAATGAAAAGATTACAGTCAACCTGCTAGTTCACTCTGTCAAAGTTTCATAGCGGTTGGCTGTCTTTTATTTTTACGATTGTTAAAAATAAATGTCAATAGCCCGATTAGTAACGTGCCAAACTGAAATATCAGCCCGAGGGCCTCTGCGACAGACATTGCGGCAAACCTTTCTAGTTCGGTACTGCATAGGCACCACCTCCCAAAATAGATTTCCGCCCCGCTTTTGGAACTTTTCTACTGTTCTATAATACCATATTTTCCACAGTTTTCACCTATGTTTTAATGCTCGCTGAAAATTCATATAGCATTTGTCAAACAATTTTAGTTTATGGTATAATAAGTTTGAAAAAGGGATTGAGCGCCAACTCAATCCGCCATGTTCGTTTCCTTCTGTTTTTTGGGGGAAACGACCTCAAACAGTCTCCCAGACTGTTTGAGCATTATAAAGACGGTGGCTCATATTGCGGAAATAATCCGTCCTACTCGCTCAAAAGTGGGGACGGATTATTTTTTGTCATCTATGAAGAATTTATAGCACAAACCAATTAAGGCGATGGTGAAACCACCAAAACTCAATAGCGTTTGTACCACTTCAAATGCTGTCAAAAGATTGTTACCCCTTTTCCGTCAGATTTTGATGAATTGCACATAGGCATCACCGTCCTCTCACTTAGAAAGTAACCACCGTCTTTCTCCTACATCCATTCTTGGATAGAGGAGCACTTTTCTACTGTTCAATTTCACTATATTTTCCACAGGTTTTACTGTGGATTTTTTGTTTGAATTTTACCATTCTCCGTGTATTATTTTGAAACGTTCAATCTTTTACATAAAAATAAGCCTAGAATTTTCTAAATTAATATGGTAAAATAGTAAACTAGTAAAGCATCTGTGAGGTGGACCATATATGAAAACAGAGTTTATCAAAGAAAAAGCTAAATCAGCGTTTAATCTTAATGCATTCACTTCACCATTAATGGGTATCATTTTGTTGATTGTAGGGGAAATGCTTGGATTAATTGTGTATGCTCCGATAATTCCATTTATTCCGTATGAAAACAATCCATTTCTCTCGCTTAGCTTAGATTTATTTGCTTTTATATTTATTAGTTTGGTTGTGATTCTTTGGTCTCGCTGTGTTGAAAAAAGCCCGTGGTTAGGACTCGGGTTTACTAAAAAAGGTGCTGGAAAAGATTTTCTACTCGGTTGGGGAATCGGAGCTACAATGTTGACCACGTGTACACTCATCATGTGGGGATTGGGTGCGATTGAATTTACTAGCACCCAGTTCTCTATAAAATTACTCGGAGAATTCTTTATACTAATCCTAGCTTGGTCAATCCAAGGTACAACAGAAGAGATATTATCAAGAGGATGGATGTTTTCATCACTTTCAGCCAAACACACTATTCCTGTTGGTATCCTTATTTCCTCGCTCTTTTTCACATTTCTTCATTTAGGAAACCATGCTATCTCACTCATACCGCTTTTGGATCTCACATTGTTTGGTGTCTTAACCTGTTTAATGATGCTCAAAACAGGTAATATTTGGACAATTGGTGGCTTGCATGCTGCCTGGAATTGTTTCCAAGGAAATGTCTTTGCATTCCCAGTTAGCGGTACACAAGCTGGACATGCCTTTATACAAGTTGGTATCACAGGACCTGAATGGCTATCTGGCGGTAATTTCGGTGTCGAAGGTTCTGTAATTAGCTTGTTTGTTCAAAGTGGAATGATAGCTTGGCTTGTCTATGACCTCTATTATAAACATAAAAGAAAATTCTTATAAACAACAAAAGACTGTTGACGATTCATGTACTGACCCCAAAAAGTTAGACAAAAAATATTAGTGAAAGGATTTAGTTCTGTACTGAACAGGACTAAGTCCTTTTAGTTTTGCTTTAATGCGTTTATTGTTGTAGTAAAAAATATAACCAGTGATAGCTTGCTCTAGTTGGTCCAGTGACTTGAAATTCTTCTCAAATCCGTAAAACATTTCTGTTTTCAAAATGCCAAAGAAGGACTCCATCATGCCATTATCCGTGCT